>NZ_CAHJWW010000088.1 GCF_903643035.1 Sphingomonas bacterium
CATCGACGCTTGCCACCGCCGTAAAAGGGGTCCCTTTTAGACGCCGATCGGGGGTCCCGGTTCGACGCCTATTTACAAGGTCGACGAAGAGCGCCTGGCGGCGGTGCTGGACGCGGCGGACCTCGCCGATGATGTCGCTCGGATGCCGATGCAGCAGTTGACCCTCGTTGGCGATATGATGGGCAGCCTGTCCGGCGGCCAGCGTCAGCGCCTCCTGCTGGCTCGCGCACTTTACCGGCAGCCGAGTATCCTCATGATGGACGAGGGCACGGCGCACCTCGATCCCGATTCGGAGCGGCGCGTGAACGCGGCGATCGCGGCCATGGGGATCACCCGGATCGTCGTGGCGCATCGCGCCGAGACCATCGCGACGGCGCGCCGCGTGGTCGAGATCGTCGACGGCAGGATCGTGCGGGATGAGCGTCGCGACAGCGCGACTGGGGCGCGGGCGGACGGAAGCGCGCTGCTTCCCACTTAACGGCCAGAGGAGACGTCGGGACGGCATCGGAGCCGCCCCGACGCAAAGATCAGAGGAGGTGCGGCCTGCCGCCGGAGACCTGGGCAACTTCCGCCGGGGTCAGCTCGCGCTTGGTGATCTTCTTGGCTTCCTTGTGCATGTCGGTTCTCCATCGCCAGACCATACTGGCGACTCATGGTCTAAGGCGCACCTGCCGGCTCGTCGTCATACGATCGGATGACCAACCTGGCCTGCTCCCCTGGAACGCGCTGGGCTAGGATAGGCGTGTGGCAGCGCGCGTTCGAGACGCTGCCATCAGCCTCGCCGCGATCGTCGCTTGATGGTTGTGAGTCCTGTCTCTAGTCGAAGCTGCCGACATCCAACCACCTTCAGACAGCGTTTGGACGCTGGACGGCTGAGACCGGATTGTATCCGCTAAGACGGCATACCATCGCTCGCCAAGCCGTGGAATAGATCATCGGATCCGTTACGCTTACAAAACTCAGTAGGTCGTCGGCGGCTATTTAGACGGCTCAAGGAGACGCCGTCACGGACTGCTGATTTCGAAACGCCTGTACGAATGTGACACCTTGCTGCGGCTTTTTCCCGAGCCTGGCCCCTCAGCTTGAGGCGTAGCGGATCAGGTCCGCCAAGGTGAACTTCGCGCCCGCCGCGAGCGGCTGCGTCAGGCCGAGCACCGGGCGGAACGGCGTCTGGGCGTGCAGGAAGCTGGTCTGGTCCATCCACAGCAGCCCCACGAACGTCTCCGCTACGATGCGACTGCCGACGGGACCCAGATGCTGACCACCGAATGGATCGTTCGGCGCGCGCATGGTGCCGAACAGTTCGGCCTCGCGTAGGATATAATACCAGAGCGGGGTCGCGCTGGTGATCGCGGAGGCGTGGTCGTCGCCGAACTTCTTGCGGCGCGTGGCCAAGGTCTTGCGATCAGCGTCCACCTTGGCCAGGTCACGCTTCGGGTCGTGCTGCGAGCCCGACCACCACAGCTCCTCGAAGGTAAGCGGCTTGATCCCAAGCCGACCGGCGACCGCCTCGCCCGAGGGCAGCCGTAGCATCCGTGCGCGCAGCAGGTTCCGGAAGGCGAGATTGGCATCCGGCTGCTTGCCCTTGAACTCCGGCAGCGCCGCCAGCGGATCGACGATCGTCGCATCCATCCGATAGGAGAGCTGCGGGATGGCGAGCGGCTGCGTACCCGGTTTGTCGACCGGTTTGGTCGGGCCGTCCAGGAAGAAGCTCCAGTCGATCCCCCATTTGGCCGGGATCGCCTGGCCAAAGCCGTTCATCGCCTCGGACGCCTTCGCGCCGAGCTTGAAAATCGGGATGCGAAGCTTGTCGAACGGCGGCGTGCTGCCAACGGTCTCGTTCAGCGCGTAGGTGGGCCGGACCATCGAGTGGCCGAGCCGGAACGCCGCCACCGAAAACTCGATCGGCATGTAGGCGAAGGCCGGATTGTCGGCGAGGTAATGGCTCAGCCGCGGCGTACTGCCCGCGTTCAGCACCTCGTCGACCGCAGTCAACTCGCACAACCGGTCACGCGCGTAATCGAACAACACGACCCATTGGTAGTGCCAGCGTACCGTCTTCACCGCCATTCGGAAGCGCGCTTCCGGATCGCCGGCATCGAACGGACCCATCTTGAGCAGCGTCTGCGGATCGGCCATCAGCTTGTTGTGAAGCGCGACGAACGCGGTGTGGAGCTGCGCGACGAGCTTGTTCTCGTCATTGCGCTTGTCGCCCAGCACCGCCACTGCCAATCCGTCCGCGTCTGGGGGCAGGCGGAAATGGTCATGCTTGCTGGCGGTCGCCGCGGCCGCGTTGGCGATGCCGCCCGAGATGTCTGCGCCGGTGCGCAGTATCGTGAACGAGTTCTTGTCGGTGGTGTAGAGATAGGGCTGATTGTCGGGACCACTGCCGTAAACGCTGTCCAGGTCGAGTGCCGGCGTCCGATAGTCAGCGAGTGCGGTCGGATCGACCTCCTTGCCGTGCAGCGGCGTCGGATCGAACGTGATGTCGTGATCTACGAACTGGCCGAAATATGTATAGCCGGCCGGCACGACCGGGTTCTCGTCGCCTTCGTCGGTCGCCTTCTTGGGCGGATTGGTGCTGGTATCCGTCCGTATCGGCTTGCCCACATCGTTGTCGGTATCATTTGGATCACCGCTGCCGGTGTCGGTCATGAGGTGGGCGAGATCGAGGAGCAGGGTATCGCTGTGCTGCGGACGATCGGCCGCGTCATTGAACATCCGACCGAAGCGGCCCGCGCCGGCGCCGGGCATCATCCCACCGCCGGTGCCGGCGGCCATGCCGGGCATCGCTCCCGCCGTCAGGCCGCGCGTCTGGCCGCCATGACCCGTCGCCTTGATGATCGTCGGCATCACAGTTATCCAAAGCTGCGCTCGCACTCAGCGTCCAATGCGAACTTCACGAGCCGGGACCGTTTCATACTTACAAGACAGAGTCTCCACGTCGATTTACATATTGTACCGATGTATTCACAATATATACTCAAAGCCTAAGAAGTCTTAGACCTGGAGAGGGCACGTGAACTAAACTGCTTAGTAGATCTTTCAAATATGTGAGCTGCTTTAATTGATAGATGCATTGCTCACCTTGCTGAGTCTAAATTGCTGAAACAAGCTGAAATAACATCAAGTTTAGGTCACTAGAACTTTAGTATGGCTCCGAGAGAGAGCAGAATAATGCCATCTGGCCGTAACCCGTGCGGATTTCATTTCTTGATCGTTCTACGCCGAATGGAACGAACCGCAGGCGGATGCGCTGATGCTTCTGCTAAAAGCGGTAGCCACAACAGACGCTTCTTCGCCGCCGACCGAATCAGAGAGATGACTGGCTTGTCTGCACAGGCTCGCGGCTCGGATGGGCGGACTCCCGCTCCGCGAATAGCCGGGACCGGCAGCTCGCGACAGCCGCTCGGCAGCGTCACGCAGCCGCTAACGGTCGCTACGTTCTGAGTCTCGCATGTGCGATCTATTATCTGCAAGCCACAGCCAGATTACTGGAACTATCTTCAGAAAAGAAGTCGCGTTACGACGTGACCTAGTCCAAAGCCCTTCATGGCTTGGGTTCCAGCTTGCTCACTGGTCTACGATGCTGACACCGTTACGCTCAAATACCAGTGCCCGATTTCACGAAGCAACAATCGACCTTAAATAATCGGCCATGACCTATCAATGCTTTGCCGGTTTCTTACGCTTTGGCCTAGAGACTGTCTGCGTCGCCCTAGTCTAATTCACTGATCGCAACCGGGCGGGGATCGGTGACGAAAGTCTCAGCAGATCGTCGATCCGGGCCGCGAGATCGACTTGGCGAAACGGCTTGGCGAGCCGCTTCACGTCCGCTGGCACATCGTCGCCCGCGGCAGCGTAACCGGTGACTAGCAGTGTCGGGATCCGGCTGCCGAAGGCACGCAGTTCCTGGATCAGTTGACCTCCCGTCATTCCGGGCATCAGGTAATCACTAACCAGCGCGTCCGCCTCAAGCCCGGCTCGTATCGCAACCAGCACCTGGGAGGCCGAGGCCATCTCGACGACGGTGTAGCCGATGTCCCGGAGCATGTCGGCCGTGGCCGATCGGACGAGATCCTCGTCATCGACGAGCAGCACCGTCGCGGCGTGGCGAGCGGCAACCGGCTCGGCATGCCGTTCGTCGGGGTCCGCCGCGGGTTCGTCGGTGGCGGGAAGCCAGAGTTCGACCGCGGTTCCCACACCGGGTTCGCTCGCCAACCTGAGCGTCCCGCCAGACTGCGCGGCCAGGCCATGTACCATCGAGAGGCCAAGGCCGGTGCCCTTGCCGACACCTTTGGTCGAGAAGAACGGCTCGGTCGCGCGCGCGAGCGTCGCTCGATCCATGCCCACGCCGGTATCCGATGCGACCAGCTGGATGTAGCCGCCCGGCTTCAGGCCGTGCGCGTCGCGCTCGTCGGCGACGACGTCAACTACGGTCAGGGTCAGCGTGCCGCCACCCGGCATCGCATCGCGCGCGTTGATCGCGAGGTTGAGCAACGCGAGTTCGAGCTGGTTGGGATCGACGCGCGCGGAAGGCAGATACCGAGGCACCTCGAGCACCACGGCGATCGACGGACCGAGCGACCGTCGGATCAGGTCGACGATCCCGTCGATGAGGGCGCCGATATCGACGGCGCGGGGCTGCAACGCCTGGCGACGGGCGAAGGCAAGCAGGCGCTGCGTCAGGATCGCCGCCTTTTCGGCGGCCTGGAGGGCGCCACCAACCATCCGCTGGGTCCGCTCGTCATCCTTGTGGCGACGTCGGACGAGATCGAGGCTGCCGACGATCGGCGTCAAAAGGTTGTTGAAGTCGTGGGCGACGCCGCCAGTCAGCTGGCCGATGGCGTCCATCTTCTGGGCTTGGGCGAGCTGCGCGTCGGCGTCCTTGCGATCGGTGACGTCCGAGACGACGCCGGTCATCCGGATGGCGGTCCCGTCCGCATCGTAGCGTACCCGGCCTTTCGCGATGATCCAGCGATGGCTGCCGGTCGCGGAAACGATGCTGCACTCGATATCGAGCGAGCCGGTGTCCATTGCGCGGCCGAACGCCGCGGCCACCGCGTCCCGCTGCGCGGCATCGACGTGCCTTAAGAAGGCTTCGACGTTCCAAGTCGGCAGGGCTTCGGCATAGCCGAAGATCTCGTCGTGCCGCAGCGTGCGATGTGCCTCTCCGGTCAGGAGATCGATGTCCCAGCTACCCATGCCGGCCGCGTCGAGGGCGATTTCAAGGCTGTCCCGCGCCGTTTCCAGTTCGCGGGTTCGATCGACCACGGCGCGTTCGAGCGTGTCGGCCGCGTCGCGAACCTCATACTGGCGAGCGCGTGCCTTCAAGGCGGACCGCACCGCACCAAGCATTGCCTCGGCATGCAGAGGACGTTCGAGAAGCACGACGTTGCCGAGTTCGCCGAGCCGTTGGGTCGCGAGTTTGGTGCGGGGCGTCCGCGCGCCGTTGGCGAGCACGATGAACGGGATGTCCGCCCAGGCCGGCTGTGCCGCGACCCACCCCGAGAGCTCGCCCACGTCCCCGGTGGCGAGCGCCTCCTCGGTCAGCACGACCGCACCAGCTCCCGATCTCAACTGCTCCACCAGGGTCTGCTGGTCCGCGCACACGACGGCGCTGACATCGTGGCGACGCATCAGGTCCGCGGCGATCGCTGCGTCGCGACCCCGCGGCGCCAGGATCAGGACGCGATCCGGCATCTCAACCGCGCGAGGCCGAAGAACCGATCCGGCTCGCCATCAGCGTCTTCCCCTCACCCGAGAATGTCGGGACGCCGGTGAGCACGCCTTGGAAATGCCGAAGCGGCTCGCCGACTTGCAGCCCATCGCTGCCGATCTGGAACTCGCGGATCGTCCGTTCGTGCCGCGCGGTGCGGGTCTTGATGACGGAGATCGCCTGCCGCACCTCGCCGTACGCCTCGAAATAGCGCAGCTGGATGACGCTGTCCGAGAGATAGCTGAGATCGACGTCGGAGCGGATGTCGCCCATCACGCCGTGCAGCCCCAGGATCAGCAGGCTGACAACCCCCTTCTGCCCCAGGTAGGTCAGCATCTCGTGCATCTGCAGCACGAGGAACTGCTCGTTCGGCATCGACTGGAGATAGGCGTTCAAGCTGTCGATCACGACGAAGCCGGCGCCGCGATCGACGGTCTCGCGGATGGCCCCGGCGAACTCGCCAGGAGACATCTCGGCAGGATCGACCGATCGCAGCTCAAGGTGCCCGTCATCGATGTATGGCCGGAGGTCCATTCCCAATGCGGCGCTCCGCGTGAGAAGGGTCGGCAGCCGCTCGTCGAACAGGAAATAGGCGGCCTTTTCGCCACGCTTCAACGCCGCAATGACGGATTGTACCGTCGCCGTTGTCTTGCCGACGCCGGCCGGCCCGGTCAGCAGGGTAGCGGTGCCGGGCGCCAGTCCGCCGCCCAGCAACGCGTCCAGCTCCGTCGATCCCGTCGAGACCGTGCTCCCGGCGTCCTGCGCCGCGTGATCCGAAGCAACCAGCCGCGGATACACGCGAAGGCCGCCGCGCTCGATCTCGAAATCGTGATAGCCTCCGCGGTAGCGGACGCCGCGCATCTTCACGACGTGGAGGCGGCGGCGTTGCGCGCCGAACCCGGACAGCGTCTGCTCGAGCGACACGACGCCATGCGCGATGCTGTGGAGCTGGAGGTCGCTGCCCGACCCGCTCCTGTCATCGAGAAACAGGACGGTGCATCGCCGCGTCGAGAAGAAGTGCTTCAGCGCGAGGATCTGGCGGCGGTAGCGGATCGGGCTCTGAGCCAGCAGCCGGAGCTCCGAAAGGCTATCGAGCACGACCCGGCTCGGACGGACCTCGTCCACCTTCGCCATGACGTCGCGGACCGTCTCGCCGAGCTCGACCTCGCTCGGGTGAAGCAGCGTCTGCTCCTGATCCTCGCCGAGGCCGTCGGCCGGCACCATCTCGAACAGGTTCAGCGCATCTAGGGTCCAGTCGTGCGTCGCGGCGACAGCGCGCAGCTCCACTTCCGTCTCGGCCAGCGTGATGTAGAGCCCGGTCTCGCCGACGGTGGCCCCGGCGAGCAGGAAACCCAGCCCGAGCGTCGTCTTGCCGGTGCCGGGCGTTCCCTCGATCAGATACATGCGATGGGGTGTCAATCCGCCGTTCAGGACATCGTCCAGGCCGGCGATCCCGGTGAGAGCCGGCGGGAGAGTGGTGTTCGATGCCGACAACGCGCGTCCCTTCGTAGCGGGACGGAGATCCCACTGTTCGCGAGCACCCTAGAGCCGATGACCGCATTCGTCATGGCTGATCTCGCCACGGCACGGTGGCTGTCGTGCCCGGAAAGGTCGGTATGAACGAAAGTCCGCTTCCGGCGGACCGGGAGCTATCGACGAGCGTCCGGGTCTGGAGCGTTCAGACGGCACGCCAGCGGACTGCTGCCGAGCCCGTGCGTTCACGGCCTTTCGCTCGCACGGCCGCCGATGCCCCGCTCCCGCGCCCAGATGACGGCGGCGCTGCGTCGGTTGACGCCGATCCTGGTGTAGAGGCGCGAGACGTGGTTGCGGACGGTGTTGCCGGACAGGCCGAGCCGCCCCGCGATGGCCTTGTCGTCGAGCCCTTCGCACAGGAGTTCGAGCACTTCGCGCTCGCGACCGCTCAGCTCGGCGGCGGCCGGCGCCGACCCGCCACCGCCGCGGAGCGTGGCCAGCTTGTCCATGATCGACCGGCTGAACCAGCTGGCGTCCTTCATGACGGCCTCGATGGCCTCGACCAGCTCGATCTCGCTGTGGCGGCGCGCGGTCACGTCCTGGTAGAGCCACAGCACGCAACGCTCGCCGCGCACGTCCACCGCCTCGGCGGAAACCAGGCAGTCGATCGGCGCCCCGTCCTTCGGCAGCAGGCGGACGTCGCAGGTGCGGACACCGCCACGCCGCTCGATCTTCTCCTCGGTCGACCGGCGCAGCGCGGCGTCGTGCCAGAGCCGGATGTCGTCGGCGACCCGGCCGACCAGGTCGTGCGCGGCGCGACCCGTCATGCGGGAGAACGCCTCGTTGACCTCGACGAACCGGTTCTCCGGCGTCGAGGTGACGGCCATGGCGACGGGGGCCAGCCGGAACATGGCGCTCGACCGATGCTCGCTCGACCGCAGCGCCTGCTCCGCTTTGCGCCTGGGGTCGAGGTCGGCGAAGGTGAACAGCATGCACGGCTGTTCCGCCACCTCGATCGGCTGGCCGGCGAGGATGACGAACCGGGTCGACCCGTCGGGAAGCGGCAGTTCGGCTTCGACCTGCGGGATCGTCTGGCCGGCCGCGAGCCGCTCGGCGACGTGGGGCCGGCGCTCGGCCTTGGCGAGGATGTCCATGTCGCGCAGGTGACGGCTTTCGACCGCGTCGCGCGGGCAGCCGCAGAGCTCGGCGAAGCCGGCGTTCACCCGGATGAAACGCTGGTCGTGAAGCCGCAGGATCAGCGCGGGCGCAGGGTTCGCCTGGAACATCGCCTCGAACCGCGCCTCCGCGTCGTAGCGCTCGGACACGTCCTGGATGACGAGGGCCAGGCAGTCGGGATCGCCGCCGTCCTCGTCCATGACGACGTCGTGGACCCCGTGCGTCCAGCGCGGCTCGTTCGTGCCCATCGGGGCGACCTCGACCACCAGGTCGGGAAAGCTCTCGCCGGCCAGCATGCGCATGATCGGGTATTCGCGCTTGGTCAGGCGATGGTGGTTGCGATAGCGCAAGCAGAAACGCTGGCAGTAATCGTCCGCCGTCGCGCCGAGCTCCTCCAGCTTCCTGATCCCATGCATCCGTAGGGCGGCAGCGTTCGCGCCGATGATGGTGCCCGAGGGGTCGACCAGGACGACGCCGGCGGTGAGGTCGGCCATCAGCTGCTGGAGGTGGCGCAGCGTCGGCGACGGCGGTCGGTTGCTGCGGTCGTGTTCCATGCCGGGTCAAGCGTCGCGGCACCCCGGCGGTTCCGCTCCCAGGCTGACAGAACTACCAAGCAGGTGGTGACAAGCGCACCCAAGGAGGCCGGCCCGCGCCTCACCCTTTCTGAACGTACGGTCGCGACCCGTGTTGATGCTCCCGAACTGACGACCGTGCCGGCATCCCGCCGAGGCTCGGTCGAAACCGGAGAAAGCACCATGGGTCTCATCATTCTTCTCGTCGTCGGCGGCGTCATCGGCTGGGTCGCCAGCATGATCATGCGTACCGACGGGCAGCAGGGCATCTTCCTCAACGTCGTCGTCGGCATCGTCGGTGCGATGCTGGCCGGGTTCATCGTCACGCCGCTGATTGGCGGCGCGCCGATCACCAGCGGCGTCATCAGCATCGAGTCGATCGTCGTATCGCTGCTCGGCGCGATCGTGCTGCTTGCGATCATCAACCTGTTTCGGCGCGGGGCCGTTCGCTGAGGCGAGGCGTTCGTCGACCGGGAGCCTGCCAGCCTCCGGTCGAGCGAGCGCCACTCCATCTCACAAGACACCAAGGAGAGTAGAATGCACAAGCAGATCATCGCCGCCGTCCTGGCGGCGACCGCGATCACGGGCGGGGCCACGGGCGCGCTCGCGCAGGCCGCCACGGGGTCGCACAACCCGGCGCTGAAGAATCCGGCGGTGCGCACCACCGCCATGGCCGCGAAGGGACGCAACTCGTTCACCGAGGCGCAGGCCCGGGGGCGCATCGCCAAGGACGGCTATACCGGCGTCGGCAAGCTCGTGAAGAACGAGAACGGCGTCTGGCAGGGCACCGCCACCAAGGGCGGCGCCAAGGTGAACGTCGCGCTCGACTACAAGGGCAACGTCACCACCAACTGATCTCGTCCATCCGGAGAACGACCATGACAAAGACCATCACACGCCTGTTCGACGACTACGCCGATGCGACCGCCGCCCTGCGCGACCTCGAAGCGTTGGGTATCGGCCATGGCGACATCAGCATCGTCGCCAACAACGCCCATGGCCGTCACGATGCCAATGACCACGACGCCAATGACCACGACGGCGTCGACGATCGTGGCGACGTCAGCCGCGGCACGTCGACGGGCGCGCTGCTCGGCGGCGCGGGCGGCCTCCTCGCCGGGCTGGGCCTGCTCGCGATACCCGGCCTCGGCCCGATCGTCGCCGGCG
>NZ_CAHJWW010000089.1 GCF_903643035.1 Sphingomonas bacterium
CTGCCCGTGGCGCGCGAGGTCGCGCGCCGGGGCCTGGCCGACACCGTCCGCATGCTGGGGCCGCGCGACGACGTGGGCGGCCTGTTCGCGCTCGCCGACATGCTGCTGCTGCCAAGCGCGTTCGAGGGGCTGCCGCTGATCGCGCTGGAGGCGATGGCCGCCGGCCTGCCCGTGGTGGCGACCGACGTGCCGGGCAATGCGGAGGCGGTGGCGGACGGGATCACCGGCGCGCTCGCCGCGCCCGAGCCCGGGGCGTTCGCGGCGGCGGTCATCGGCCTGCTGGCGGACCGCGAGGCGCTGGCGGCGATGGGCGACGCGGGGCGCGAGCGGCAACGGACGCTGTTCGACGCCGGACGGATGATCGACGAGACCCGCGCGGTGCATACCGCCGTGCGGCGACAACGGGAAGGAACGGGCGTGGAGCGGACGCGGATCGGGTTCATCGGCGCAGGCGGCATCGCCAACCGCCATTTCGGGGTGCTGGAGCGTTTCGACGACGTCGAGATCGTCGCGGTGGCGGACACCGACATGGCGCGCGCGACGGAGGCGGCGGCGCGGTTCGGCGCGCGCGCGTTCGACGGCGGCACGGCGATGGTCGACGCCATGGTGGCGGACGGCCGCGGCCTCGACGCGCTGTATATCTGCGTGCCCCCCTTCGCGCATGGCGAGCCTGAGCGGCTGGCGATCGAGCACGGCCTGCCCTTCTTCGTCGAGAAGCCGGTCGCGCTGGACCTTGGCACCGCGGAGGACGTGGCGGCGGCGGTCGAGCGCGTGGGGCTGGTGACGGCGGTCGGCTATCACTGGCGGTATCTCGACACGGTGGACGAGGTACGCGCGCTGCTGTCGGCGACGCCCGCCCGGCTGCTGTCGGGATACTGGCTCGACTCAACCCCCCCGCCGCGCTGGTGGTGGCGCAAGGACGGTTCGGGCGGACAGATGCTGGAGCAGACCACGCATCTGGTCGACCTTGCGCGCCACCTGATCGGCGAGGTCGTGCGCGTGTACGGCCAGTCCTCGCTCACGCCGCGCGCCGACCATCCGGGGCTCGACATCGCCACGACCAGTACCGCGACGCTGACCTTCGCGAGCGGCGCGATCGCCAATTTCGCGTCGACCTGCCTGCTTGGCTGGAACCACCGCGTCGGCCTGCACCTGTTCGGCGACAGGCTGGCGATCGAACTGACCGACCATGACCTGATGGTCGACATCGGTCGCGGCCGGCCGGTGCGCGGCAATCGCGGCGATCCCGTATGGCATGAGGATCGCGACTTCATCGACGCGGTGCGCGGCGGCGCGAACCGCATCCGCTGCCCCTATGCCGATGCGGTCGAGACGCTGCGGCTGGCGATGGCGATCGAGCAGTCGGCACGCCTCGGCCGCGCGATCGACCTTGTCCCCGCCCGCCCGATGGTGCCGGAGGCGGCGGCGCATGTCTGAGGTACGGCATGTCCGGTCGCTGGGCGTCGAACGGCCCGGGCAAAGCTATTTCTTCGGTTACGACGAGGGTCCACCCGGCGACGGCCAGGTGCGGCTCGATCTCCTCTACACCGGCTTCTCGGCCGGGACCGAGCTGACGTTCGTCAAGAACAGCAACCCGTATCTCCACTCGCGCTGGGACGCGGGGCGCGGCGTGTTCGTGCCGGGCGAGCCGAGCGCGCGCTATCCGGTGCCGTTTCTCGGCTACATGGAAAGCGCGCGCGTCCGCGAGAGCCGGGTCGACGATTTCACGCCCGGCGAGGTGGTCGGCGCCAGTTTCGGGCACAAGACCGGCCATACCGCCGATCCCTTCCACGATCTCCTCGTGAAGCTGCCGGAGGGGATGGACCCGCTGCTCGGGGTCTACGTCGCGCAGATGGGGCCGATCGCGGCCAACGGCATCCTGCATGCGGACGCGGAGCTGCTCGGTCCCAACGTCGTGGCGCTGGGCGACGGCATCCGCGGGCGGCCGGCGCTGGTGATCGGGGCGGGCGTCGTCGGCATGCTGACCGCGCTGTTCGCGACCCGTGCGGGCGCAAGCGAGGTGGTGATCGCCGACCCCTCCCCCTTCCGCCGGCTGCGCGCCGAATGCCTGGGGTTGACCGCCATGACGCAGGATCAGGCGTGGGCGCATGCCAAGGCGCGCTGGCTGCACGGCGGCGACGACCGCGGCGCGGACGTCGTGTTCCAGACGCGCGCCGACGCCGGCTCGCTCCACGCCGCGATGCGCGCGCTGCGTCCGCAGGGGACGGTAATCGACCTCGCCTTCTACCAGGGCGGCGCGGACCGGCTGCGGCTTGGCGAGGAGTTCCACCACAACGGCCTCAACCTGCGGTGCGCGCAGATCAACCGCGTGCCGCGCGGGCTAGGCTTCCAGTGGGACCGGCGGCGACTGGCGAACGAGACGGTCGGGCTGCTGGCGTCGCGCGGGGCCGAGATCAGGGCGCAGCTCGTCACCCACGTCGTCCCCTACGACGACGCGCCCGGCTTCATCGCCCGGCTGGTGGCGGAGCGGCCCGAGTTCCTGCAGATCGTGTTCAAACACGGGGAATAAGGTCAGTGCCTGGTCTCCGGGCCTGTCCTGAGCGGCTGGTCTGGCGGGCGGCCGGAAGGGGCCGCCGTTCCTGCGATCCTACGAGAGAAATCCAGTGCTTCGACAAGCTCAGAACGAACGGAACGAGGCGTGCCGGGACGAGGACGATCGCCCCGGAAACATCCCGGCGCCCGCCCGCCCGATCCGCATCCTGTTCGTCTTCGCCTGGCTGGTCGTCGGCGGCGAGGAGACAGAGGTGCGGCTGCTGGCGCAGGCGCTCGACGCCGCGCGCTACCGGATCGAGGTCGTCGCCTGCTTCCGCCGCGACGGCATGCCCGAGCAGACGCACGCACAGCTTGCCGCCGCCGGCGTGCCGGTGGACACGACGCCCTATCACCTGACGTTCGAGGATACCGTCACCTACCTCGCCGAGCTGATCCCCGGCTATGACGTGGTCGTGTCGTGCCAGAACGTCGCCGACATCTATCCCGCGCTCGAACGCCTGCACCGGCCGCCGCCGCTGATCGAGCATGGCGGGCTGGTGTCGGAGGCGCTGGCCGGCCCGAAGCATCTGACCGCGCGCTATGTCGGCGTCTGCGCATCGATTCGCGATGCCGCCGCCGGCCGGATGCCGGGACGCGAGCACCATGCGATCGCCATCCCGTCGATGGTCGACCTGTCCGCGTTCGATCCCGCCGCCGGTGTCGAGGCGCGCGCCGGCGCGCGGGCTGAACTCGCCGTCGCCGACGACGTGCCGCTGATCGGCTGGCTCGGCAGGCTGGACGCCAAGAAGCGGGTGGAGGATTTCATCGCCGCCGCCGCTCTGGTCCGCGCCCGCCGTCCCGACGCGCGGTTCGTCGTGATCGGCGGCCCCGACGCGTTCATGCCCGACTATGCCGCCGGTCTGTACGCGCAGGCGGATGCGCGGGGTCTTGGCGGCGCGCTGCAATTCCTTGGCGACCGCGCCGACGTCCCGCGGCTGCTGTCGGCGCTGGACGCCTTCTGCTGGCTGTCGCGCGGCGAGGGGATGCCGCACGTCATTGCGGAGGCGGGCGCGGCCGGGCTGGCGGTGGTGGCGACGCGCGACAACGGTTCGGCCGAACAGATCGAGGACGGCGCGAGCGGCCTGTTCGTGCCGCACGAGGACCCGCCCGCGATCGCCGCCGCGCTGCTGCGGTTGCTGGACGAGCCGGCGCTCCGAAGCCGGCTGGGCGCGGCGCTGAGAGCGAAGGTAGAGGCGGACTATGCCGTCGCCGCCGTGGTCCCGCGGTGGGAGGCCCTGATCGCGGACGTGCTCGCCGAGCGGCCGCCGCCGCCCAAGCCGGGCGACCTGTTTCGCAGCTTCGTGCAGGGCGGCTTCGAATGTTCCAGCCACCGCCGCGCGCACGACCGCGCGCGGGTGGACGTGATCGCCGCCAGTCACCACGATACTCATGCCGAGGCGGATTACCGCGCGCTCGCCGCCCATGGACTGCTGACCGTGCGCGACGGCCTGCGCTGGCACCTGATCGAGGGCGCGCCCGGCCGGTACGACTGGTCGAGCCTGGACGCACAGCTCGCCGCCGCCCGCGCGGCCGGGACGCAGGTGATCTGGGACCTGCTGCATTACGGCTGGCCGGACGACATCGACGTCTGGACCGCCGCCTTCAGCGTCCGCTTCGCCGCCTTCGCCGCCGCCGCCGCGCGGCATATCGGCCCGGCCGGGCCTGGCGAACGGCGCTTCTACGCGCCCGTGAACGAGGTGTCGTTCCTCGCCTGGGCGGGCGGCGACGCGGCGTACCTCAACCCGTTCGCGCGCGGGCGCGGCCACGAGCTGAAGGTCCAGCTCGCCCGCGCGAGCATCGCCGCGATGGAGGCGATCCTGCTGGTCGATCCCGCCGCTCGCTTCGTCCACCCCGATCCCGCGATCCGCGTGGTCGCGGACCCCGCCCGCCCGTGGGACGCCGCCGCCGCGCTCGGCCACGGACAGGCGCAGTATCAGGGCTGGGACATGATCGCCGGCCGCGCCTGGCCGCAGATCGGCGGACGACCCGAGCTCCTCGACGTGGTCGGCATCAACTTCTACCACAACAACCAGTGGATTCACGGTGGCCCGCCGCTGTCGCCGCACGACCCGCTCGCCCGCCCGCTGCGCCATATCCTGGCGAGCGGCTGGCAACGCTACGGTCGACCGATCTTCATCGCCGAGACAGGCATCGAGGGCGACGCGCGCGCGGACTGGCTGACCTATGTGCTGGCCGAGGCGGACGCGGCGATCGCGATGGGCGTGCCGGTGGAGGGCGTTTGCCTGTACCCCGTGCTCGACCATCCCGGCTGGGACGACGGACGCTACTGCCCCAATGGCCTGCTGGGCTGGTCGGCGGAGGCGGATGCGGGGGCGCGCACCGCTCACGCGCCCCTTGCGGCGGTACTGCGCGCGCGCGCCGGACGCTGACGCTACCGACCCGCCGGTGCCGGATGGAGCGTCACCCGGCGGCGGTCCTCAATGCTTTATGTCGCGCCACACGTTCTGATAGGCCCCCCATGCCAGGAAGCAGAAGATCGCAATGAAGATCACCGCCGCCAGCCCGGCCGCATGGCGGTTCTCCAGCCTTGGCTCCGCGGTCCAGGTTAGGAAGGCGGCGACGTCCTTCGCCATCTGCGGCACGGTCGCCCTGGTGCCGTCGTTATACTGGACCTGCCCCTCGCTTTTCAGCGGCGGCGGCATCGCGATGTTGAGATTGGCGAAATACTGGTTGTAATATAGGCCCTTGGGCGTCTTGATATCCGGGAAGTCCTTCAGCAGCACCGCCGGCTGCGCGACATAGCCGTGGCCGACCAGCGAATAGACATAGTCCGCGCCGCCATGTCGGGCCTTGGTGATGTCCGACAGGTCGGGCGGGACCGCGTTGTTGTTGGCGGCACGCGCCGCGATGTCGTTGGCGAATACCAGCGGGAAGTGATCGGACGGCAGGTTCTTGCGCGTCGCCGCCTCGCCGGTATCGGCGTTGGGCGACGGCTGCTCGATCGCCCACTGGTTCGCGATCGCCTTCACCTCGGCGGGCCTGTAGCCCAGGTCCGACAGGTTGCGGAACGACACCAGCCGGATCGAATGGCAGGCCGAGCAGACCTCCTTGTAGACCTGGAACCCGCGCTGGAGCTGCTGCCGGTCGAAGCTGCCGAACACGCCGGCGGACTTCAGCCCGGCGTTCAGCAGGTGCGAGCCGGTCTCCTCCTCCGTCCGGTGCTGCACCCACTCCGCCGCGCTCTCGACGGGCGGCGTCTTGATGCGGTCCCGCACCGTGCCGAACAGCGCGAGCGCCAGCACGAAAACGAACGCGGCGCCCACCAGGCCTGCGATTGCACGAACCATATTCCGTAATGCCCCTTGTCTCGGCCCGTCAGCTTGTCTCTGCGATCCTCACGCCAGCGCCGTCTGGCCGGGGCTGGTGCCGCCATGGTTCGTCAGCACCGCCTCGGTGATCGAGTTCGGCAGCGCCCGCGGACGCTCCGAACGCGAGATGATCGGCAGGATGATGAGGAAATGCGCGAAGTAATAGGCCGACGTCAGCTGGCCCAATATGGCGTAGGTTGGCGTGGCCTCCGATCCGCCGACCCATCCCAGCACCAGCACGTCCGCCACCAGCACCCAGAAGGCGATCCGCGCCTTGGGACGGAAGTTGTTCGACCGCACCGGCGAGGAGTCCAGCCACGGCAGGAAGAACAGCAGCAGGATCGAGCCGAACATCGCCAGCACGCCCCACAGCTTCGCCGGCAGGATGAAGTCGGCGGTGAACGAGCGCAGGATCGCGTAGAACGGCCAGAAATACCATTCGGGCACGATGTGGGCGGGCGTGGAGAGCGGGTTGGCCGGGATGTAGTTGTCCGGATGGCCAAGGAAGTTGGGGAAGAAGAACAGCAGGACCGCGAAAACGCCCAGGAACACGCCGAGACCCACACCATCCTTGGCGGTGTAATAGGGATGGAACGGCACCGTGTCCTGCTCGCCCTTCACGTCGACGCCGGTCGGGTTGTTCGAACCCGGGATGTGCAGCGCCCAGATGTGCAGCATGATGACCGCCGCCGTCACGAACGGCAGCAGGTAGTGGAGCGAGAAGAAGCGGTTGAGCGCCGCGTCGTCGGGCGCGAAGCCGCCCAGCAGCCAGACGCGGATGCTTTCCCCGACCAGCGGGATCGCCGAGAAGAAGCCGGTGATGACCTGCGCCCCCCAGAAGCTCATCTGTCCCCACGGCAGCACGTAACCCATGAAGGCGGTGGCCATCATCAGCAGGAAGATGACGACGCCCAGCAGCCACACCATCTCGCGCGGCGCCTTGTACGATCCGTAATACAGGCCGCGGAAGATATGGACGTAGATGACGATGAAGAACATGCTCGCGCCGTTGGCGTGGGCATAGCGCAGGAACCAGCCGGCGTTGACGTCGCGCATGATGTGCTCGACCGAGTCGAACGCGACGCCCGCGTTGGCGGCATAGTGCATCGCCAGCACGATGCCCGTGATGATCTGGATGCCCAGCGCCGCGCCCGCGAGCACGCCGAAGTTCCAGAAGTAGTTGAGGTTGCGCGGCACCGGATAGCCGGCGCCGACCGCGTTGTAGATCAGCCGCGGCACCGGCAGCTTCTCGTCCAGCCAGCGCATCAACGGCTGCCGCGGCTGGTAGTGCTTTGCCCAGGGAAAGCTCATGGCTGTTATCCTGCGACGCCGACGACCACGGCCGTCGGCGAGGTGAAGTTGTAGTCCGGAACGGCGAGGTTCTTAGGCGCCGGACCCTGGCGGATGCGCGCCGCCGTGTCGTATTGCGATCCGTGGCACGGGCAGAAATAGCCGCCGTACTTGCCTCGGTTCTCGCCTTCGTGGATGCCCAGCGGGATGCAGCCGAGGTGGGTGCACACCCCCAGCGTGATGAGCCAGTTCTCGTGTCCCGCCTTGGTCCGCTGCGCCAGCGTCTGCGGATCGCGCAACGTCGTGATGTCGACCGCGTTCGCCTCCGCGATCTCGCGGGGCATCAGGTTGCGCACGAACAGCGGCTGCTTGCGGAACGAGGTGACGACGCCCTGCCCGGCCTCGATCTTCGACAGGTCGATCGCGGTGGTCGACTGCGCCAGCACGTCGGCGGACGGGCTCATCTGGTTCACGAGCGGCAGCACCACCGCCAGCGCGCCCACGCCGATGAAGGCGACGGCGGCGATGTTCAGGAAGTCGCGGCGGCGCGGATCGTTCGCCTCGTCGCCATACGCGTCCGGATCGGCACCGGGAGGAACCATGTCGTCGACAGTCGCCATTCAGCCACGCCCCTGAAAATGCCGGTCGCGTGCGAGGCGACGATACCGGTCCCATCGGCGTTGCGGCGCCCGCCGGGCCTGCCATCGTCGCGGCGACCACCGCCTTCCTAGACGGCGGGGGAACAATTTGCCAACAGCATTTTGCGCGACGGGCAGGCTGCGTTACCCCACGGACGATGATCCGGCTTGCCCTGTACGAACCCGATATCGCCGGCAACGTCGGCACGCTGATCCGCCTTGGCGCCTGTCTGGGCGTCGGGCTGGACCTGATCGAGCCGATGGGTTTCCCGTTCGGCGCCCGGTCGCTGGCGCGCGCCGGAATGGACTATGCCCGGTCGGCGGACGTGGCGCGGCACGTCGACTGGGCGACGTTTGTGGCGGCCGTGCCGGCGCGGATCGTGCTGCTGACGACGCGCAATGGGGCGACGCCGCTGTTCGACGCCGCCTTCCGCAGCGACGACACGCTGCTGCTGGGTTCGGAAGGCGCGGGCGTCCCCGAACGGGTGCATGCGCGCGCGGACCTGGCGGTGCGCGTGCCGATGCGGCCCGGGCTGCGCTCGCTCAACGTCGCGGTGGCGGGAGCGATCGTGCTCGGCGAGGCGCTGCGGCAGGTTGGAGGCTGGCCCGGAGGATGACCGCCGGCGTTTCCCCAAGGCTTGCCGGGTGACGGGCGTGCCCGCCCTGCGCTAGGGGCGCCGCCATGCCTCCGCTCGACACCGAACAAGCCGCCGCCCGCACCTGGTTCGAGGAGCTGCGCGGATCGATCTGCGCGGCCTTCGAGGCGATCGAGCGCGACGCGGGATCGGACGCCGCGTTCGACGCCATCGCCTGGGACCGCGCCGATCCGTCGGGCGAACCCGGCGGCGGGGGCGTGCGCGGCGTGATGAAGGGGCGCGTGTTCGAGAAGGTGGGCGTCAACGTCTCCACAGTCGGCGGCGTGCTCGATACCGGCTTTGCGGGCACGATCCGTGGCGCGGGCGAGGATCCGCGCTTCGTCGCGACGGGTATCAGCCTCGTCGCGCACATGGCCAATCCGCACGTCCCCGCGGTCCACATGAACTGCCGCTTCCTCACCACCACCACGCGCTGGTTCGGCGGGGGCGCGGACCTGAACCCGCCGCTGCCGCGCAAGGAGGACACCGACGCGTTCCACGCCGCGCTGAAGGCCGCATGCGACGCGCACGATCCCGGCTACTACCCGCGCTACAAGCAATGGGCGGACGAGTATTTCTACATCCCGCACCGCCAGGTCCATCGCGGTGTCGGCGGCATCTTCTTCGACCATCTGGAAGGCGACTTCGCGGCGGACTTCGCGTTCACGCAGGCCGTCGGCCGCGCGTTCCTCGACGTGTACCCGCGGATCGTGCGCGCGCGGATGGACGAGGCGTTCACCCCGGCCGACGTGGCGGCGCGCGATGCCTGGCGCGGTCGCTACGCCGAGTTCAACCTGGTGTACGACCGCGGCACGTCGTTCGGGCTGAAGACGGGCGGCAACGTCGATGCGATCCTGATGAGCCTGCCGCCGGTCGCCACCTGGTCGTAGCGTCGATGGGCCTCTCCCCCGTTCCCGCCGACCAGGTCGCGACGGTCGTCACCACGCTCGAGATGCGCGTGCGCCCGCCGCTGCGCCCGATCCCGCCGTCCCGGTTCCGGCTGAAGCGCTGGACGGCGCCGGACGTCGACCGGTACCGGACGCTGTTCCGCCGCGTGGGGGCGCCGTGGCTCTGGTACTCGCGGCTGGTGATGAGCGATGCGGCGCTGGCGGCGATCGTCCACGATCCCGGCGTCGAGGTCCATGCCGCGGTCGATCCCGCCGGCATCGAGATCGGGATGCTGGAACTCGACCTGCGCCACGCGGGCGAGTGCGAGCTGTCCTATGTCGGGCTGGTGCCCGAACTTGCCGGGCAGGGCCACGGCCGCTGGCTGATGGCGGAGGCGCTGGCGCGCGCGTGGCGGCCGGGCGTCGCCCGGCTATGGGTGCACACCTGCACGCTCGACCATCCGGGCGCGCTGGGCTTCTACCGCCGGCAGGGCTTTGTCGCGATCCGTCGCACGCTGGAGACCTTCGCCGACCCGCGCCTGATCGGCGTGCTGCCGGCGGACGCGGCGCCTCACGTGCCGCTGCTCGCGCGCGGGTCCGCCCCCGACAGCGCGCGGTAGAGGACCACCGCCACCAGCACGCCGGCGATCGTGACGAGCATGTTCGCTCCCGCCCCGGCGCCGTCGACGATCGCCAGCGCTACCGGGTTGGGCTCGCCCAGCGCCCGGAGCCACTCGTCCATCGTCGCGAACGGCCACAGCAGGAC
>NZ_CAHJWW010000090.1 GCF_903643035.1 Sphingomonas bacterium
GGTGACGCGGCGCGCGGGGGCCGTTAGGATCGCGCGCCATGACCCGCCCCGACCGACCGAACGCCCGCCCGAACGACCGCCCGACCGCCCGACCCCTCGCGCGTCCGCCCGCGCTCTCGATCGTCGTCCCCTGCTACAACGAGGCCGCGTGCCTCGACGTGCTGCATGCGCGCGTGTCGGCGGCGGCGCGGGCGGCGGTGGGGGACGACCATGAGATCGTCCTCGTCAACGACGGTTCGAGGGACGAAAGCTGGCCGGCGATGCAGCGGCTGGCCGCGGCCGACCCGCGGGTGGTGGCGATCAACCTGTCGCGCAACCACGGCCACCAGCTCGCGCTGACCGCGGGGCTGGACCTGTGCGCGGGCGACCAGGTCCTCATCATCGACGCCGACCTGCAGGACCCGCCCGAACTGCTCGCGGGGATGCGCGCGGCGATGGACGAGCAGCAGGCCGACGTCGTCTATGCCGTGCGCCGCCGGCGCGAGGGCGAGACGCTGTTCAAGAAGCTGACCGCCGCCGGCTTCTACCGCGTGCTCGACCGCGTCACCGACACGCCGATCCCGCTCGACACCGGCGACTTCCGGCTGATGAGCCGCCGGGCGCTGGATGCGTTCCTGTCGCTGCCCGAGCAGGCCCGGTTCATCCGCGGGATGGTCGCCTGGGTCGGCTTCCGGCAGGTGCCCTTTCCCTACGACCGGGCGGAACGGCACGCCGGCGACACCGGCTACCCGCTCGGCAGGATGGTGCGGCTGGCGTTCGATGCCGTCACCGGCTTCTCGACCGCGCCGCTCCGCCTCGCCAGCCATGCGTCGGTGATCCTCGCCTTCGCGTCGATCCTGCTGCTGTTCTACATCGGCTGGGGCTTCTTCGCGGGCAATCCGGTTCAGGGCTGGACGTCGACGATGCTGGTCGTGGTGGTGCTGAGCGCGATCCAGATGTTCGTGCTGGGGATGATCGGCGAGTATCTCGGCCGGCTGTACGTCGAGTCGAAACGGCGGCCGCTGTACCTGGTGGCGGACGTCGCCGGGCCGGTGATGGGCCGGGCCACGCTGGGGTTCAAGGCGGAGGCGCCGTCAGCCGGGCTCGGCCAGCGCCACGATCGAGACGCCCGGAGTCATCGGCACGCGTCCGACCAGGTGACGCTCCAGCCGGAAGATCCCCTCGAACAGCCGGTTGACCGGGCCGGGCGGGGGTGAGTCGTCGCTGTCCTCGCGGCCGGTCAGCTTGCCCGCGATCCGCGCGGCGGCGGCAAGCGGGAACAGCAGCGAGTTGAAATAGCCGAGCTTGCGAGGGTTCAGCCCCGCCCCGCGGATCGCGGCGGCGAGCGTGCGCTTCGAATAGCGGCGGTGATGGTGGTTGACCACGTCGTGCGCGCTCCACATCCACGCATGGGCGGGCACCGCGATCAGGACCTTGCCGCCTGGTGCCAGGCACTCGCGCATCGCCGCCAGCGCGGCGACGTCGTCGGCGATATGCTCCACCACGTCGAGCACCGCGATCAGGTCGTAGGCCCCGCGCTCGATGCCGGGCAGGTCGGGCAGCGGTGCGTCGCCCACCGGCCGGCCCAGCCGCTCGCCCGCGATCGCGCGCGCGGCCGGATCAATCTCGATCGCCTCCACCCGCCCGAACCGCGCCAGCATCGGCAGGTTGTGCCCGGTGCCGCAGCCGATCTCCAGGATGCGCGCGTCGGCGGGCAGCGCGGCGTAGCGCGTCAGATAGTCGGCGAGGATGTCGCGCCGCGCGCGATACCACCAGTGCGTCGAATCGTGCGCCGCCATCCGGTCGTAGACGATGCGGTCCATCAGCGAGGCTCCATCAGCGAGGCTCCATGGGGCGGGTCGTCACGCGAACACCCACAGTCGGTTGAGAACGAAGGTGACGAGCGCGGCGAGGAAGATGGCCGGGACCAGCGGGACCCAGGGCTGGTAATGCAGCACCGCCGTGCCGAGCCAGGTCACGACGCCGTTGAGCGCCAGCCCCGACCCCTGCACCGCCACGAACCGCGCGTGCTGCGCCGCGCCCGGCCGCCGCGCGCCATGACCGCGGAAACTCCAGCGGCTGTGCAGGAAGAAGCCGCACGTCACGGCCACCGCAAAGGCGAACGGCACCGCCGCGACCGCCGTCCGGCCCGTGAAGACGTAGCGGGTGAGCGGCAGGTAGACGAGCGAATAGACCACGCTGGACAGCCCGCCCGCGATGCCGAACCGCACCAGCTGGCCCAGCAGGCCGCCGCGCCGCCACTCCGCCAGTCGCCCGGTCCCCGTCACCCGTCACTTGCCCTTCACCTGATCCGCGATAGGAGCGGAAAGACGCCGGCCCATCGGGTGCGCGGCTGGGGGCGTGTAATGCGGGTGGTCGCGTGAAGGAAGTGTTCCCGGTGCCGGCCCGTCCGCCTCGCCCGTACCGTTCGATGAGCCTGGCCGAGGAGGCGGAGCGGCACTGGGTCCGGCTGACGCTGCTCGCCTGGGCGCTGGTCGCGGTGTCGATCCTGTGGAGCCGCTACGGCTCGATCTACTGGCTCGCGCTTGGCGACACCGACGACAACATGCGGCTGATGCAGGTGCGCGCGCTGCTGAACGGTCAGCGGTGGTTCGACCTGCGGAACCACCGGCTGAACCCGCCCGTCGGCTTCGACATCCACTGGTCGCGGCTGGTCGACCTGCCGATCGCCGGGCTGATCCTCGCGCTGCGCCCGATCGTCGGGCCGGTCTGGGCGGAGCGGTGGGCGTGCGGGATCGCGCCGCTGCTGCCGCTGTCGCTGGCGATGCTGGGGGTCGGGGCCACCGTGCGCCGGCTGGTGTCGCCGGTCGCATGGCCGGCGGCGATCCTGTTCCTGATGTGCTGCCCGGCGACGCTGATGATGTTCATGCCGGAGCGAATCGACCATCACGGCTGGCAGCTGGCGATGCTCAGCCTGACGGTCGCGGGGCTTTGCGACCCGGCGCGGCGGCGCGGCGGCGCGCTGGTGGGGATCGCCAGCGCGGCCAGCCTGACGATCGGGCTGGAGATGCTGCCCTATGCGGCGATGGCCGGCGGCATCCTCGCCCTGCGCTGGGTGTGGGACCGGGCGGAGGCGGTCCGGCTGGAGGTGTACGCGCTGACTCTCTCGGCCGGCAGCGCGATCGGCTATGCGGGGTTCCAGGGATGGGACTCGAGCGTCCTTCGCTGCGACGCGCTGACGCCCGTGTGGCTGACGGCGATGATCCTGGCGGGCGGCTTCCTGTTCCTTCTAGCCCGGCTGGACCCCGCGTCGCGCGCGCTGCGGCTGGCGCTGGCGGTGGCGGCGGGGGCGATCGTCGCGGCGGCCTTCGCTCACGCCTTTCCGCAATGCCTCGGCCGGCCCGAACAGGTGTCGCCCGAACTCGAACGCAACTGGCTGAACAACGTCCGCGAGGCGAAGCCGATCTACAGGCACCCGTTCCGCGCCGCCTTCCCGATCGTCGCGCTGCCGGTCGTGGGCGTGATCGGCGCGGCCTTCGCGACGTGGCGCGCGCGCGGCGCCGCCCTGCGCACCGCCTGGGTGCCGGTGCTGCTGTTCGACACCTTCGCCGCCCTGATGCTGCTGTGGCAGGCGCGGGCCGGCCCGGCGGCTCAGCTGCTGGCGGTGCCGGGCGTCACCGCGCTCGCCTGGTGGCTGATCCCCTGGGTGCAGCGGCGCACCAGCGTCGCGGTCCGCGTGCTGGGAACGGCCGTGGCGTTCCTGCTGGTCTCCGGCCTGTTCGCCGGGCTCATCGTCCGCTGGCTGCCGATCGACCGGCCCAAGGCGTTCATCCGGCGGGTGGACCATGCGACCGGGCTGTGCCTGACCCGCCCGGCGCTGGAGGCGCTGAACCGCTATCCGGCGCAGACGGTGTTCACGTTCATCGACCTGGGGCCGCGGCTGGTGACGATCACGCACCATGACGCGGTCGCCGGCCCCTATCACCGCAACGGCCCGGCGATCCTCGATGTGCAGCACGCCTTTTCCCGCTCGCCGGCGGAGGCGCGGGCGATCATGCGCCGACATGGCGCGACGCTGCTGCTGGTATGCCCGGACATGGCCGAATCGACCAACTATCGCGCGCGGGCGCCCGGCGGCTTCTACGACCAGCTCGCGCATGGCCGGCGCTTCAGCTGGCTCCGGCAGCTGCCGCTCGTGCGGGGCGACCCGTTGCGCGTGTGGCGCATCGACTGATCGGGGCGCCGCGACGGCGGCGAGCCGGGCCTGTTAAAGCCGGGCCTGTCGAAGCTGGCCTTGTCGGAGCTGGCGTTATCGGAGCTGGCGCTATCGAAGCTGTCTGGTCACCCCGTCGATCACGAACTGCACCGCCAGCGCCGCCAGCAGCACGCCGAGCAGCCGGGTGACGACCGCTTCGATCTTCGCCCCCAGCAGCCGCATGATCGGCCCCGCCGCCAGCAGCGCCGCCATCGTCAGCAGCAGGATCGTCCCCATCGCGCCCAGCACCACCAGATGCGCGGAGAGCCCCGGGTTGCGCGCGCCCAGCAGCATCACCGACGCGATCGAGCCCGGGCCGGCGATCATCGGCATCGCCATCGGAAAGATCGACACGTCCTCCGCCTGGACCGGATCGTGCGCGACCTTGGCCGCGCGGTCCTCGCGGCGCTGGGTCCGGCGCTCGAACACCATCTCCAGCGCGATCAGGAACAGCATGATGCCGCCCGCGATCTTGAAGCTGTCGAGCTGGATGCCAAGCCCCTTCAACAGCCCCTCGCCGAACAGCGCGAACGCGACGAGGATGACCGTCGCGACGCCGACCGCGCGGATCGCCATCGCCCGCCGCTGGTCCGCCGCCGCCCCGGTCGTCAGCCCCGCGAAGATCGGCGCGCATCCCAGCGGATCGATGATGACGAAGAAGGTTATCAGCGACGAGACGTAGAGTTCGGTCATGGCTGCGGGCCGGTCGTGGGTGGCTCGAACGTCCGGGGTTGGGGCATCCGGGGTTGGGGCATCCGGGGCTCCGTCATCCGGGCGTCCCGGACGCGTCGACCCTCCCGTCGACCGCCACGCCGTCGCGCCGGCAGGCGGAGACATAGGCGTTGCGCATCAGGCAGGCGATCGTCATCGGCCCCACCCCGCCCGGCACCGGCGTGATCGCGCCCGCGACGTCGACGGCGCCCGCGAAGTCGACGTCGCCGACCAGCATCGTGCCCCCGCCCTCCCTGTCGGTACGGTTGATGCCGACATCGATGACGGTCGCGCCGGGCTTGATCCAGTCGCCCCTCACGAGCCCCGGCACGCCCACCGCGGCCACGACCACGTCCGCCCGCCGGACGCAGGCCGCAAGGTCGCGCGTGCGGCTGTGCGCGATCGTGACGGTGCAGCTCTCCGCCAGCAGCAGCTGCGCCATCGGCTTGCCGACGATCCCCGACCGGCCGATCACGACCGCGTCCAGACCCGCGAGCTTCGGCCGCACGTCGCGCAGCAGCATCAGGCTGCCCAGCGGGGTGCACGGCACGAAGCCCGGGAGCCCGGACGCGAGCCGGCCGACGTTGACGGGATGGAAGCCGTCCACGTCCTTGTCGGGGTCGATCCGCGTGATGACCGCGCTCGCGTCGACATGCGGGGGCAGCGGCAACTGGACCAGGATGCCGTCGACGCCCGGATCGGCGTTCAGCCGGTCGACCAGCGCGAGCAGCTCGGCCTCGCCCGTGTCGGCGGGCAGCCGGTGCTCGAACCCCCGCATGCCCGCCTCGGCGGTCGCGCGGTTCTTGGAGCGGACGTACACCGACGACGCCGGATCCTCTCCCACCAGCACGACCGCCAGCCCCGGCGCGCGGCCGGCCGCCTCGCGGAAACCCGCCACCGCCGTGGCGACGCGGGCGCGCAGGGCGGCGGCATGCGCCTTGCCGTCGATGATCCGGGCGGTCATCGCATCAGCCCCCGATGCCTGCGGACAGCACCGACATGTCGATGTTCCCCAGCACGTACATCAGGATGCGGATCACGATCAGCGCAACGAACGGAGACCAGTCCACCCCCCCGCTCGCCGGGACGACGCGACGGATCGGGCGATACATTGGCGCCGTGATCTGGTCGAGACTAGACGCCATCCCCGCGACGAAGCCGCCGTACCGGTTGACGATGTTGAACGCCAACAGGATCGACAGGACCGCCTGGATGAGGATCAGGAACGACGCGGCGTTGAGGATGATCTCCAGAACGCCGATGATGGTGTGAACGAACAAGGGATCAATCCTTCGTGGCGCGGCGCCGGATGCCTAGAGCGGTTTTCCGACCACGTTGCACCATCGTCATCGCCCTTCTGGCGCCCGCTTGCGCGGCAGGGCGCTTTCGGCCCGGTGCGGCGTTGCCGGTCGGTCACGATGCGGTGGCATCGCGCCCTCCCTCGCGCCTTGCACCGGACCAAATCACCTCGGCGCCGATTATACAACCTGATCAAAACTCGCTCTAGCGGATCGGGTGGTGGGAGAACAGGGGGCAGTCCTCCCTCCCTGCGTACAGGGAATGAGGGACTAGCAGCGTACCAGCGTGCCCACCCCGGCCCGCGTGAAGATTTCCAGCAGCAGGGCGTGCGGCACGCGCCCGTCGAGGATCACCGCCGCGTCGACGCCCGCCCCGACTGCGGCCATGCACGTCTCCAGCTTGGGGATCATGCCGCCGGTCACGACGCCGTCGTCCATCAGCCGACGGATGGCGGCTGGCGTCAGGTTGCTCTGCAGCTCGCCATCCTTCAGAACGCCCGCCACGTCGGTCAGCAGGAAGAACCGCGCGGCACCCAGCGCGGCGGCGATCGCGCCCGCCATCGTGTCGGCGTTGACGTTGTAGGTGTGGCCGTCCGCGCCGATGGCGACCGGCGCGATCACCGGGATGATGCCGGCGTCGCACAGCGTGTCGACGATCCGCCGGTCCACCGCCACCGGCTCTCCGACGAAGCCCAGGTCGACATGCCGCTCGATCCCCTGGAGCGGATCGGCCTCGCGTCCCGTCACCTTCTCGGCGCGGACCAGCCCCGCGTCCTTGCCCGACAAGCCCACCGCACGCCCGCCGGCCTGGCCGATCCAGGCGACGATCTCCTTGTTGATGCTTCCCGCCAGGACCATCTCGGCGATCTCGGCCGTCTCCTTGTCGGTGACGCGCAGGCCGCCGACGAAGGTCGACTCGACCCCCAGCCGCTTCAGCATCCGCCCGATCTGCGGTCCGCCGCCGTGGACCACCACCGGGTTGATGCCGACCGCCTTCAGCAGCACCACGTCCTCGGCGAAATCCCGCGCCGCTTCCGGATCGCCCATCGCATGGCCGCCGTATTTGATGACGAACGTGCTGCCGGCGTAACGCTGGAGATACGGCAGCGCCTCCGTCAGCGTCTCGGCCTTGGCGAGGAGGGCAGGATCGGGGGCGTGGCTCATGGAACGGGCCTTAGCGGGGGCGCAGGCGGGGTAAAGTCACAAAGGCCGCACCTGCTTCGCGTGCACCCGGGGGTGATCCCGAGGCATCCCCCTCGGAGGAAATGTCGACAGTACGGGGGCGGCGACGCAGGAAGTGCGGTCATAGCGAAGCATCCCGGCGACGCGCATCGATCCCTACGGGAGCCTTGTGCGTGTTTGTCGTAGTGCCTGGCGACGGGCATCGACCACGCTACGCCCGCGCATCCAGCCGGCGACCCAGCGCCACCGCCGCATAGATCGCGGGCGGGACCAGCAGCGCGGACAGCAGCACCTTGACGATCATCTGCCCCAGCAGCAGCTCGCGGATCGGGAACACGCCCAGGAACGCGATGGTGACGAACAGCAGCGTGTCGATCACCTGGCTCGCCACGCTGGCGATCCCAGCGCGCAGCCACAATAGCGCCGACCCTCTCCGCCCCTTCAACCACGAGAAGACGCGCACGTTCAGCGTCTGCGACACGCCGTAGGAGATGATGCCGCCCACCCAGATGCGCGGGGTCGCGCCCATCATCAGCGCGAAGGCGTCGCGCCGATCCGGGACCATATCGGGTGCGGCGGGCACCCACAGGACGACGAGCGACAGAGCGATCGAGACGAGCAGCGGCACGAAACCGTACAGCACCAGCTTGTCGGCGACCGCGCGCCCATGCAGCTCGGCCACCGCGCTCGACACCACCACCAGCAGCAGGAAGGCGAAGATCCCCGCCTCGATCGCGAGCGGCCCCAGCCCGATGAGCGGCCCGAGCGCCGACAGCGGCCCGAGCGCCACCTGCTTGTTGCCCAGCACGCCGGCGATGCACACCATCCCGCCGTAGAAGATCGCCAGCGCGAACAGAGAGCGGGGGATGCCGGCATGGAGGCGATCATGGGCGACAGGCGTGGGGGCGAGCATGGCGGCACGCTACGGGGTTTGGGCGGGGGGTCAATCGGGGGACGCCTCTCTTGTCCTCGCTCCCACGCCGGCCTCGTTCGGTGGCGGTTCCACGTTCATTCCGTCATGCCGGACCTGTTCCGGTACCCAGCGTCGTACGCGCGTCGCCGCCGCGATGCTTGGACGACGCTGGACCCCGGAACGAGTCCGGAGTGACGAAAGGGCGACAAAGGCGGGAGGGCTTGCCCGCCGCCTCCCCGCCCGGCCATAGTCGATCTCCGGGGCCGCCGTCACGCGGCGGGGAGTATCGGCCGACATGTACCGCATCCTGATCGGCCTGGCCGGCATCGGCGTCATCCTGCTGATCGCGGTCGCGCTGTCGACGGACCGGCGCGCGATCCGGCCAAGGATCGTCGGCGCGGCGTTCGCGCTGCAGGCGGGAATCGCGACGCTCGTCCTGTACGTGCCGGCGGGCAAGGCGCTGATCGCCGGCATGGCGACGGGTGTGGCGAACCTGCTCGGCTATGCGCAAGCGGGGATCGACTTCATCTTCGGCCCGCTCGCCAGCCCGGCCATGGGTGGGCACAGCTTCGCACTCGCCGCGCTGCCGGTCATCATCTTCTTCGCGGCGGTGATCTCTATCCTTTACTATCTCAAGATCATGCAGTTTGTCGTCAAGTGGATCGGCGGCGGCATCCAGTACGTGACCGGCATCTCCAAGGTCGAATCGCTTGGTGCGGCCGCCAACATCTTCGTCGGCCAGAGCGAGGCGCCGCTGGTCATCCGGCCTTATCTCGCCGAGCTGACGCCGTCGCAGGTCTTCTGCGTGATGACGGTCGGCATGGCCGGGGTCGCGGGCACGATCCTCGCCGCCTACGCTTCCATGCTCGGCACCGACCTTCTGCCCTATCTGCTCGCCGCCAGCTTCATGTCGGCGCCGGGCGGCATCCTGATGGCCAAGCTGGTCATGCCCGACGACCCCGCCGACCGGGGCCGGGAACCGGCGGTGGAGGGCGACATCCCGTCCGGCGAGGAGCGGCCCGCCAACGTCATCATGGCGGCGGCGGAGGGCGCGCAGACCGGCGTCCGGCTGGCGGTGGCGGTGGGCGCGATGGTGCTGGCGTTCGTCGCGCTGGTCGCGCTCGCCAACGGCATATTGGGCGGGATCGGCGGCTGGTTCGGCCACCCCGAGCTCACCTTCCAGGCGATATTGGGGCGGGTGTTCCAGCCCGTGATGTTCCTGCTGGGCGTGCCGTGGGACGAGGCGGGGACGGCGGGCGGGCTGTTCGGGACCAAGGTGGTCATCAACGAGTTCGTCGCATTCGGCTATCTGAAGGACGCGAAGGCGATACTGTCGCCCCACACCGTCGCGGTGGTGACGTTCGCCTTGTGCGGCTTTGCCAATTTCTCGTCCATCGCGATCCAGATGGCGGTGACGGGCGGGCTCGCGACGGGCCAGCGGCCGACGATCGCGCGGCTGGGGCTGCGCGCGCTGGCGGCGGGGAGCCTGGCGAACCTGATGAGCGCGGCGCTGGCGGGGCTGCTGGTGGCGTAGTCTGCGGGCCGGCACCGCCTTCTGCGTAAGCGGATCAGAGAACCTGACCACCTGCGTAGATCGCATCCAGCACCCGGCTCACCGCGATCAGCCCCGCCGTGTCCGGATCGAACCGCTCGCCTGCCGCGAGCCGCCGCGCCCAGTCCGCTCGCCGATTTCGGCGCGCAGCAGCCCATCTCCGGCAACATGAACAACGGCGGCGGCTACTACGGCGGTAACGGCATCTTCTACCCACACATCTACCGCTACTACTACGGC
>NZ_CAHJWW010000091.1 GCF_903643035.1 Sphingomonas bacterium
GCGCGCCCGGCGCGGCCGGCGGCCCGATCAGCACCGGCGGCGCGACGGCGAGCGGGCGAACCGTGTCGATCACCCGGGCGAGCTCGCCCGCCCGGACGGGCGGGGACGGCATCGTCATGCCGACGTGCCCCGCATGGGCACCGATCATCGGATCGGCCTTGGGCACCTTGCCCCCGATCGTCCAGCCGACCGGTCCGTCCGACGTTCCGGTGATCTGGCGCACCGCGACGAGGTAGCTGCCCCACCCTTGCGCCCAGGGCAGTCCCGTGAGGACGAGGCCGAGCGCGGCCAGGGATACCCAGATCCCGGCGGTGGCGTGGACGTCCCGCCAGAACAGCCGGCCGCGCGCGCCGAGACGCGGGTAGAGCACGCCCGCGAGCCCGCGCCGCCCGCGCGGCCACCAGAGGTACAGGCCGGTCAGCAGCATGACGATCGTCCAGCACGCGGCGATCTCGACCAGGTAGCTGCCCATCGCGCCCGCCAGCAACTCGCCGTGCAGGCGGGAGATCACCTGCATCGGCCGCCTGCTCTCCGTCGCCGTCCCGAGCACGGCGAGCGAGCGCGGGTCGACATAGACGCGGGTGTCGACGCCGCCCCGGCCGACGAGGATGCGGACCGCCTGATCCGGCGCCTGCGGCAGGGCGTAGCGGTGCAGCGTCGAGCCGGGTGCCGCCCGCAACGCCGCGGCGACCTCGGCGTCCGGCGACGCCACGGGGCCGGCGGTCGCGAGATGGTCGTAGGGCCGCTCGAGCCACGCCTCGATCTGAGGCCGCCACAGATAGATCGAGCCGGTCAGCGCCAGCCAGATCACGAAGGGCACGCAGATCATCCCGGCGTAGAAATGCCAGCGCCAGACGGTGTTGTAGAAGGACGCCGGGCGGGTCGCGGTGGTCATGGGTCCGTCCTCCTCGTCTAGCTCAGCTTCAGCCGGAACCCGGCCGTGGCCGTGAACGGCTTGCCGTAGAGCGCGGCCGTGAAGCCGTCGTTGGTGCCGATGTAGCGGCGGTCGAACAGGTTCTCGGCCTGGACGAACGCCTCCAGGCCGTGGCGCAGCGGCGCGCTGGCGGCGAGGTCGGCGATGACGTGCGCGTCGGTCCGGTAGACGCCGTCGGTGTCGCCGTTCGTGCGGGTGAGATAGCGGACGCGGGGCGAGACCCGGATGCCGTAGGGCCCGGTCCAGTCGAGGCCCGCGCTCACCCGGTGCCTGGGGATGCCCGATTGCTGCACCCCCACGCTGGCGGGGTCGTCGGGGTTCCGGGTGACCACCGAGTCCGCGTAGGTATAGGCGAGCGTCGCGTCGAGCGAGGCCGCGGGACGCCAGGTCAGCTCCGCCTCCACACCCCGGCTGCGGGCCCTCGCCGCGTTGATGAGGCGGGCGCCGACGTCGAACCCCGCCGGCAACGCGTCGGCGGACAGGTAGCGATAGGTGAGGACGTCGGCGATGCGGCTGGCATACGCCGTCGCCTGGAAGCGGACCGGACCCCGGTCGACGTCGAACCCCGCCTCGACGCCCTCCAGCGTCTCGGGCTTGAGCGCGGCGTTGCCGTAGAGGATGTAGCCGGGGACGGACGCCCCCCGGTACAGGTTGTCGAGCGTCGGCGCGCGGAATGCGCGGTAGACCGCCCCGCGCAGCGCGAACCCGGCGGGCAGGTCGTAGCGGATCGACAGCCGGGGATCGACGTCGCTGCCGTGGCGGCTGGCGACGTTGGTGCCGAGCCCGCCCGGCGTGTTGTCCAGCCCGTCGTAATTGTAGAAATCCTGGTAGCGGAGGCTGAACAGCAGCTGGAGGCGATTGAGCGGGCGTATGTCGGCCTGCATGAAGCCGCCGAGGAAGCGTTGTCTGCCCGCGCCGGTGTCGGTGCGGATGTGAGCGCCGGTCTGGTCGAAGATGGCGGCGTCGTCGCGTCCCTGGATGCTGTGATAGTCCGCCCCTGCCGACAGCGCGCGGAGCAGCCCGGTGAAGGTCCGCGTCCAGATCAGCGACGCCCCCCAATCGTCGAAGCGGGTGCGATGGCTGTTCTGGACGTACTCCGCGTCGTTCGGGTCCGCGCCGTCGGGCGCGCCGGTGTTGTTGGTGACGAACCGGCCATCGTCGTGGAAGACGGTCAGGTCGACCGAGTCGCGATCGGCCGGTTTCCAGCCCAGCGTCCCGGTGTAGCGCCACGTCCGCTGGTTGTTGGTGTTCAGGCGGGTCAGAAAGTTGTGGTCGTTGTCGTAGTAGCTGGCCCGCGCCCGGGCGGTGAGGCCGGGGGCAAGGTCGGCATTGCCCGACAGCGCCGCCGTGCGCGCGGTGAAGGAGGTCGGCACGGCGATCGCGCCACGGGCGCTCTCCACCTGCTCGACATAGCCGTCGCTGTGGTTGACGCCGCCGTCGATCGCCAGGCCGAAGCCGTCGCCGGCGAGCGCGGCGTGCCCGTCCGTGCGATAGCTGCCGCGGCTGCCGCCCGCCGCCTCGGCGACGAGGCCGGTCCGGTCGATCGGCCTGGTGATGATGTTGACGACGCCGCCGAGCGCGTAATTGCCCCACAGGGTCGCGCCGCCGCCGCGCACCACCTCAACTCGGTCGACCGTCGCCAGCGGCACCTCGCTCCACTGAACGTAGCCGAAGAAGGCGTCGTTAAGCGGCACGCCGTCGAGCAGCACGAGCGCGCTGATGCCGCTCAAACCGCGCATCGAGACGATCGTGTCGGTGGGATGCTGCTCATTGGTGCTGGCGACCGGCAGGTCGACCGAGGGCACGCGGCGCAGCACGTCATCGATCGTGCGGGCGGGCGTGCCCTCGATCTGCGCGGCGGTGACCACGCTCACGCTGGCGGGCACGTCGGCGATCGACCGGACCGAGCGGGTGGCGGTGACGACGATGTCGCCGGTCGGCGAGGTGGTGGTCTGGGCGGCGGCCGGCATGGCCAGCAGGAGGCACGGCAGGGCGGCGCCCGCCAGCAGATGGAAGCGAAACATGGATGAACCTTCGACCGGCCCGGCATCGATCTGCGGGGCCACGGGCTCGATGCCCCGGCGAGCCGGGGCGCGATCAGTCTGTCAGAGGGCGACCGGCGGGCCTCGCAGCGGCGGTCGCAGGTAGGTCCGCTTGCCTGATGCTGGCAGGACGGCGAGGCAGAGCCCGATGCCCAGGATGAAAGCAACGAGCGTAGCGAGCTGGATCGGATCGATCGCACCTAGCGACGCTGCGGAAAGAGCGGAGAAGGCGCATGGCATCTCCGCCTTGCTGTGATCCTTCCCGCCATGGTCCGGCATGCTGCCGTGTATGCCCGGCATCGTCATGCTGTCGGCCGCTACGCCCGAGCAGAGCGTGATCGCCACGCGCCCGTGATCGCTCGCAATCATGTAACCCGTCGGCACCAGCAGCTTCAGCAGCAGCGTCGCCGCGCAGAGGAGCACCGCAAACCGACGCTGCGCAAAAAGACGACGAAAGGCGTTCACCCGCCCTGAGTAGCGTAGACGCCGGCCCGTGTCATCGCGATCATGCCCTTGAGAAGTCTACCTCAACCAGCGGTAGCTTCGCTCACCGGCTGGCTGGTGCGCCAGCGACCGTTCTCCGATGGCAGCCGTCCGATGTCATTGCAGCTAAGACTCATCTGTGGACGCCCCTTCGGTTGCAAGCGGTATTCGGGAGTTCTGACACAGAGTCGGATGCTGCCATCTGTCCGGCCTGTAATGCAGCGATGAAGCTGCTGGCCCGTATGGGAGTTCGCGGACCGGAACCACTTCACAATCGCGTGTTCTTGGACACGATGGGTCTATCTGGTTCTTCCGGCCCCGTCTCGCCGACTGTTGTGCCATACCCTCCTTCGACCGACTGCGCCCTCCGACGCCTCTGGCCCGCCTTGGCTTACGCCGCGACTGCGACCGGAGCTCTGTAATCCTCTTGCCTCACCCGCAATGCCCACGCGGTGCGCGCCATCTTGTTGGCGAGCGCGACCGTCACCAGCATGCGTGGCTTCCTCGCCAGCATGCCTTCCAGCCATGAGCCAGCCGGCGCGCCGCGCTTGCTCGCCTGGAGCACGACTGCGCTGCTGCCGATGATGAGCAGCCGCCGCAGCGTGCGCTCTCCCATTTTGGAGATCGCACCAAGCTTCTGCTTGCCGCCAGTGGATGCCTGTTTCGGCACGAGCCCCAGCCAGGCGGCAAAGTCGCGACCCTTGGCGAACGTCTCGGCCGGAGGCGCTATCGCCGCAATAGCGGTCGCGGTGATCGGACCGATGCCGGGGATCGTCATCAGCCGGCGCGCCACCTCGTCCTCGCGGGCGCGACGCGCGATCTCCTTGTCCAGCGCCGCGATCCGCTCGTCGAGCCCGGCCAGCATGTCGACCATCATCGCGAACATCGGCCGTGCCGCCTCGGGCAGCGTTTCCCCGATCTCGCCACCCTCGAGCAGATCAGCCAGCATCGCGAGGTGAGCTGTGCCCTTGGGCGCGACCCAGCCATACTCGGCCAGGTGCCCGCGGATCGCATTGCCGAGTTGGGTGCGCTGCTTCACGGCAAGGTCGCGCGTGCGGAACACCAGCGCGGCCGCCTGCTGCTGCTCGGTCTTCACCGCCACGAACCGCATGCTCGGCCGCTGTGCCGCTTCGCAGATTGCCTCGGCATCCACCGCATCGTTCTTGTGCCGCTTTACGTACGGCTTCACGTATGCCGGTGGGATCAGCCGAACCTCGTGGCCCATCGCCCGCAGCTCGCGCGCCCAGTGATGCGCGCCGCCGCATGCTTCCAGCGCCACCAGACACCGCGGATGGGCCGCGAAGAAGTCGAGCAGCTTGCCGCGCGTGAGTCGACGGCTGAATACCGCTCGCCCGCTCGCATCTGCTCCATGCGCGTGAAAACTTGCTTGGCGATATCCAGCCCGATCGTGGTAACCTCTGCCATGGACGCCCTCCCTCAAGTGGTGTTCAACACCTCCACTCTGGCACATCGATGCCGTCGGGGGGCGTCCACCCCATCATACCCGGCCATTCGCGGCCTCTAGCGTGACGCCGACACTCGGTCCGGAAGACCTCGACGGGCTCTCGCCGAGGTTGACGGGTGCCGGGTAACGCCTGCCGGCCGGCGTCGTCGGCGGCCTGCAGGGGGCAGATACCCTGCCGCCGTTCACGTCCCAACCCCGGCCAGCAGGGCCGGATCGTTGCATGTCGTCGCACGGGCCGGCATGGTGTGACCACACAAGGATATGCCGCGCGGCTCCCGATCGATGCACAGCCACCGTCACCATCCCGGGCCGGCACCGGCGCCGGCGCAACCGGAACCGCTCGACCCGCATGACGCGCGGATGGTCCGCCGCGGCGGGATCGTGATCACGATCTGGTATGTCGGCGGCTTCCTCCTGCTGCTCGCGGGGCTGATCGCGGGCATTGGGCCGACCAACACGGTGCAGGGCTGGATGAGCGGCCATCTCGGGTGGGACAGCCCGATCCTGGCGTTCATCCCGGCTTTCGCCGTGCTCGCGCTGCCTGTGGTCGTGCTGCAGCTGATGCCGCTGCAGACCGGCAATCCGTTCGTCCGCGGCGCACAGGCCTCGCTCAACCCGTCGCGCGATCCGGCCCTGACGCGGCGGACGGTTCCGGACGCGGTCGTCGCGGCGAGGCTGCGGCGCGCGGGCATCGTCATGCTCGCGCTCGCGGCGGCCGCGATCGTGACGGGCCTAGTCGCGTTCCCGATCATCGCTCCGCTGCCCGCGCACGCGGGCGACGCGCTGCCCCGGATTACGGCGCGGCAGGTGCTGGCGCAAGCGGGCGCGCCGTCGTCGCATGCCCGGCTCGTCGGCCTGTCGGCGGACGCGCGGCCCGTATGGGTCCGCTATCGGAGCATCCGCCAGACCTCGTACGAAGACGTCTACTTCCCGCTGGACGAGCCCGCACCACCGGCCGGCGGCCGCACCCGGCTGCTGGGGCTGGCTAGCTTCGTGCTCGGTCATGGCGATGCGCCGCACGGGCGCGAGTTCGTGCTGGACCAGCCGATGGACGGCGCGTTCGCGCGCGCCTCGCTCCCGGCATGGCAGCGCGCTGCCCTCGCGCAGCGGGGCATATCGGTCAACGACCCTGTGCTGCTGTTCCGGCAGGATCGCCACCTGGGCGGCCGATACCCCGGACGCGACTGGATCGGCGGCGCGGTCGTGCTGCTCGTCGGCGGATCGGCCGCGCTCGTGCTCCTCCTGATGGCGGCATCGTGTCTGGTCAGGTGTCGCCGCCTGCTGGCCGGCGCGTCGGACCGGAAGTCCTCCGTCCGGCATCGTTCATGACAGCCGTATCGCTGTCGGCGTGCCGCGGACGCGGACGGGCGAAGCACCGGGTATGAGGACCGCACGATCGGGCATGCTCCTGCTGGCACCGGCGTGGTCTTGCGCCGCCTACGCCTCGTGCGGTGCGAACGGTGCCCGCTACGCGCCGCGCCCGACGCCCGCCTCGCGCGACGTCCCCTATCGCATGACGATCCTCCCGCCGCCGTCCGGCACCGTCGTGGTGGCCGAGCGGTATCGGTTCGAACTGCTCGGCCGCCGCAGCGGACGACGCCTGAGCCGCGTCGATCTGGATCTCATCTGCGGCATGGGCCGGGCGCCCTGCGCGATGTGGCAGCCCGGCAAGGACGACGCGGACAACATCTTCCACTCGGTGGTGGTGAGGCTGAACGCGGACTTCTCGCCGGTCCGCGACTGGCGCGCGGCCGACGCGATCGTCTTCGCCGGGTTCAGCGAGAACGAGTGGGCGACCGCGCTGGCGCTGCACCGCTTTGCGAACGTCCGCTACTATACCCGCCCGCACGTCGAGCCCGATCTGTCAGCGCGGACGGTGTGGGTGCGGGCGGCCTGCGGACGGTCGTGACGGCCGCGCATCCCGGAACTGCTCAGCCGCGCGGCATCCGTCGACGCCTGGTCACGAGGATCGCCGCGACGCTGGTCTTGGGCGTACCTGCCGCCTGGGCCGTGCTGCGCCTTCTACCCGGGAAGCAGGTGTCGGGCCTTGCTGCTCCGCCCCCTCCCGCCATCGACGGACCCGGCTTCGAGGCGCTGCTCGCGCCCCTGCCCGCCTTCGCGCAGGACGAGCTGCGCCGACGCACTGCGATCTCAGAACCGCCGGCGACGGCGGCGGACCTGTTACGCCTCGTGCACTCCTGGCTCGTCGGCACCGGCATCGCGGAAGGCTGTGGCGGCTATCCCGGCGGGCGCGGCAAGCCTGGCTGGACCGAGTATGTCGAGGAGCAGCGCCGGACCGTCGCGGTGTTCCGCGCCGTCGCGAACGCCTGGGGCGAGCCGCCCGCGAGGCTCGCTGCCTCGGTGGACGAGTACGACCGCGACTATCCGCCGCCCGTGCGCCGCATGGGCGACGGGTGGGAGCCGCACGTGGACGACGTGGCGGGGCGTCTGGTCTACGGCTTCCCCGTCCAGTCGAGCATCGTCACCGTCTCGTTCGCTTATCCCATCACCGCCCGCGACCTTGAGGTGCTGCTGAGCGATCCATACCGCCGCGCGGTGATGGAGATGGTGACGCACACGGCCTGCCAACGCTTGATGATCCGCGGTAATGCGGAGGTGACGGAAGCGGACTTCCGCGCGCTGGCCGACGTCGTGCTGCACGCGCCCGCGGACGGGCTGGCGACGTTCCTGGCGGCGTTCGACCGGGAGCACAACATGAGCGGCGACCACTTCGTCTAGCGACCTAATGGTCCGGCAGAACTATCCCAAATTAATCTAGGCAAACCTCAGCTACGGTCTTATGGCATCGGGCAGCGTCTATTGAACATCCAATCAACATGGGGAACGGGAATGATTTTTCGGCATGGGCTTCTGGTGACGAGGTCCTTGATGGTCCTGGCTGGCGTGGCTTCCTCGATTTCCGCGTCGGCGCAAACAATCCGGCAGCGCCAGGACCTTGCGCAGGATCGTCAGCAGGTTGCGGAGCACATCGCCGACGCCAACAAGACATGTGGCACTAACGTGACCTTGTCGGTCGACTGGAACAGTTTCGCCGGTGCCAAGACGGCGCCGGAAAACACCAACGCCCAGAGCGCATGGTCCTTCATCGTCAACGCGACCGATGCGCTTGATGCTGTGTGTCGGGAAGGCGCAGACAGCAAGGCGGCCATCGCGAGCAACCTTCATACGATCACGGTCAGCCACGCCAGCAGCGAACAGATGGACTATCGTGGCGGCGTGCTCCACTACGGAGTCCCTTATCAAGGGGCGGGTTATTCCACTCTTGAAAGATACATGCTCGATCACATCGGCAGTGGCGGCGGCGTCAGCAGAAACGGGAATACCGGTTCCGGCACCGATCAGGGCAAAGCGGTTAACTCCGCGATCGATGGGCTGAAGCGGCGCCTGAACCTCCCAAATTAGGAGGATTACAGGCTGGCGCAGCTTTGCGGGCAGTTGGCAGACTGCCGATGACAAGCCGGCTGCGAGGCGGCCGCGCCACCTGGTGCCGGGGCGATGCTATCACGTGGTACGGCCGTTCATAGACTTCGATCAGGTCGGCCATCCCGTGGGCGAGCGCTGGACCTTCCTGGGCCACGCCTTCCTGCCCTATGGGACGGACTTTCGCTTTTCCTGCGCGCGCCGGACGGGCAGGAGCGGCACGTGCGGCTGCAATGGCGCCCGGAGGCGCAGGGGCCGGTCGTCGACGCGCTCGATCGCTATCTGTCGCCCGAGACGCCGCGCCTGCCCACCGGCCGGATCGCGCTGACCCGCGACAGCGTGTGCATGGCCGACGACGCCGACGCGCCGCACGACGGCACGCTGGTGGTCGACGAGGCCGCGGACCTGACCGGCATCGCCGAGGCGCTGCTCGCGTCGAACTACCTCGCCATGTCGGGTCGAACGCGACATGGTGGCTGGCGGCGGGAGACGCCACGGTGGCGCTCGGCTTTCGCGATCGGATGCCGTTCGCGCGGGCGGTGCCCGGTGCCGCGCCGGGCCCGCACGCACGCGACATCGCGCACCTGCACGTCCATTATGCCGCGCAGGCCGATGCCGACGCGTTCCTCGCCAGCCGGGATGGCGGAGGCTAGCGGGTCAGGTCGCGTCCCGGTCGAGCTGCGCCCGGGCGGCGCGGATTAGGCCGTCGACATCGGCGCCCGTCTCCGCCGCGACCGCGAAGGCGGCGTCGCCGTCGGGCCTGCCGTGCAGCACGCGGCGCATCAGATCGGTGAAATCGAGCTCGGAGAAGCCGCCCGCCGCCCGGCGGTGCTCGACCAGAAGGCGCGTCAGCACCTCCAGCGTCGCGCGCCGCTGCCGGTTCGCGCGCAGCACGGCGAGATCGTCAGGGCGCAGGAGGAAATGGCGGACATGGGCGCCCCGCCACGGCGACACGGGAACATTGTACTGCAGCCGCCCGCCGATCAGGTCGACGTGCGTGGTCCCGTCCCGGCCCAATAACCGCTCATCGTCCGGCAGCGACACCCGCACGCTACGGAAATAGGCGGCGGTCGACGGCTTGGGCTCGCCATGAACCGCGACCAACGCGTCGTAGGCGGCCAGCGTCGCGCGCTCGCCGGCGACATAGTCCGGCCAGCCCGGCGCATGGTCGCCGCCCGGATAACCGCCGCGTCCCTCGGCGATGCCGGCGCCGACCGACCGCGCGCGGAGGGCGTCGAACATCACGTCCGCGCCCGTCGGCACCGGAGCGGACGGCGGTGCGGCCATCGGTTCGCGACCCGAACGCGTCGCTTCGGACGCAGCATCGTGATGCGACACGGCATCCTGCGCGATGACGGTCGTCGGAGCGGGCGCGACGCCGGAAAGTCCCGCCGGCCGCGTGTCGCGCACCGCCCCCCTCCCGCGCGCCCGGACGAACGCGGCCGCCATCGCCACGAAGATCGCGAGCGCCACGGCCGTGGCGAGGACGGTCCGGCCGATCGTGGGCGACAGGCCACCCGACCGTGCGGACGCGAAGATGGCGGCGGCCGTTCCGCCGACGAGTACGATCAGCAAGGCCGCGCTCGCCAGGAACGCGGAACCGCCGCCCGTGCCTGCGGGCGGCGGCGGTGGCAGCGGGTCGCGCGCGATCCGCG
>NZ_CAHJWW010000092.1 GCF_903643035.1 Sphingomonas bacterium
GTGGGCGCGGCTCCACGCCGACGTCGCCGCCCGTGCGCCCGGCCTCGCGCTCGACGGCGTGCTGGTCGAGGCCATGGGCGCGCGCGGGATCGAACTGATCGTCGGCGCGCGCAACGATCCCGATTGGGGGCCGGTCATCCTGGTCGGCTTCGGCGGGGTGCAGGCGGAGATACTGAAGGACGTGCGGCTGCTGCCCCCCGACCTCACCCCCGCGGCCATCGTTGCCGAATTGCGCGCGTTAAAGAGCGGCGCGCTGCTCGACGGCTGGCGGGGGTCGCCGGCGCTGGACGTGGAGGCGGTGGCGGGGATCATCGCGGCGCTGGGCCGGGTGCTGCGCGGCACGCCCGCGATCCGCGAGATCGACCTCAACCCGGTCGTCGTCTATCCGCGTGGGCAGGGCGCGGTGGCGCTCGACGCGCTGATCCTGGCGGACGTCGCCGCCGCGTGACGCGTCAGGTCGTCATCGTCGGCGCCGGACCGGCGGGGCTGCTGCTCGGCCATTTGCTCAAGGCGGAAGGCATCGACGCGGTGATCGTCGAGCGTCAGGCGCAGGCCTATGTCGAGGGGCGCATCCGCGCCGGCGTGCTGGAGACGGTGACGACGGGTCTGATGCGCCGGCTGGGCATCGACGTGCGGATAGACGCCGAGGGGCTGGTAGAGGACGGCTTCAACCTGGCCACCGACGACCGGCTGATCCGCATCGACCTCAAGGCGCTCACCGGCCGCCACGTCACCGTCTATGGCCAGACCGAGGTCACCCGCGACCTGTTCGCCGCCGCACCAGGCCGAGGGCTGGAGATCGTCTGCGAGGCGGGCGACCTCGCCATCCACGATCCCGAAGGCGCGCCGTTCGTCACCTTCACCCGGAACGGCGTGGAGCAGCGGATCGCCGCCGCGTTCGTGATCGGCTGCGACGGGTTCCACGGCCCTGCGCGGCGCGCGATCGCCGCGGCGGGCAAGGCGGAGGCATTCCAGCGCGACTATCCGTTCGGCTGGCTCGGCATTCTGGCGGACGTGCCGCCGTGCCACCCCGAGCTGATCTACGCCAACACCGTCGACGGCTTCGCACTCGCCTCGATGCGCTCGCCGACGCGAAGCCGCTATTACGTCCAGGTCGCCGCGACCGAGACGCTCGATCAGTGGTCGCAGGAGCGGCTGTGGGACGAGCTCGCGCGGCGGTTCGATCCGATCTCCCGACGTCGGCGTCACGCGCGGGCCGGCGCTGGAGATGTCGATCGCGCCGATGCGCTCGTTCGTGTTCGAGACGATGCGGCATGGGCGGCTGTTCCTGGCGGGCGACGCGGCGCATATCGTGCCGCCGACCGGGGCGAAGGGGCTGAACCTCGCCGCGTCCGACGTCGCCTATCTCTCCGACGCGCTGATCGCCTTCTTCCGGTCCGGCGCGGAGCAGGGGCTGACCGGCTATCAGGCGAGGGCGCTCGCGCGGATATGGAAGGCGGAACGGTTCAGCTGGTATCTGACGAAGCTGATGCATCGCTTCCCGGAGGATGGTCCGCTCGAGCGCCGGATGCGAGCGGCCGAGCTCGACTATCTCGCCACCTCTCGGGCGATGCAGACTGCGATCGCCGAGAATTACATCGGACTGCCGCTCTGACGGCATCGCCCGACCGTTGACCCGGTCCGGCAGGGCCTTAACGAACCGCGCCATGAGCATCATGGCGTCGCTGCCGGAGCAGCCTGGATCAGACGAGGCGGTCACCCTGGGGGTGCTCGGCGATCTAACCGGCTATCATCTCCGCCGGGCGTCGGGCGCGGTCGCGGCCGATTTCCGCCGCGCGCTCGACGGCACGGGGATGCGCCAGGTCCTGTTCGGCATCCTGTCGGTGGTCGCCGACAATCCGGGGATCAACCAGGGCGCGGTCGGCCGGGTGCTGGGCATCCAGCGCGCCAACATGGTCGCGCTCATCAACGAACTGGTCGATGCCGGATCGATCGATCGCCGAGCCGCGGCAAACGACCGGCGCGCGTTCTCGCTGGCGCTGACGCCGGCCGGCGTCAGCGCCATGCGCGAGTGCGCGCACCGCATCGCCGCGCACGAGGAGGCGATGCTCGCCGACCTGTCGGCGGCCGAACGCCGCGTGCTGATCGAGATGTTAGGCCGGATCGAGGCGCGGGGCGGCGCCTAGCCGAGCACCGCGAGCGTCCGCCGGTCCGCGAACAGCGCGGCCGCGCCGACTGCGGAGCCCAGCGCCATGATGGTCGCGACGGCGGGCAGGCCGTTGCCCGTCGCGAACAGCCAGCCCGCAAGGGCAGGGGCGAGCGCGGAGCCGCCGCGCCCGACGCCGATGATGAAGCCGGTGGCGGTCGCGCGCAGCTCGGTCGGAAAGGCCTGCGCCATCAGCCCGTACAGGCCGACGATCCCCGCGTTGGTCGCGAACCCGGCCGCCGCCGCGACCAGCGACAGGCCGGCCAGGTCCTTCTGTCCCTGGCCGAACCAGATCACCAGACCGGTCGAGAACAGCATCGCCGTCACCGTCAGCCACAGCAGCCGCGCGCGCGCGGTCAGCAGCCCCAGGGTGCCCGCGCCGGCCGCACCGCCGACGCTGGCCCAGACCAGCACGCCGGCCGCCAGCGGCGGGCTGAACCCCATGTCGACGACGATCTTGGGTATCCATTTCAGGATGAAATAGAAGGTCATGACGTGCGCCAGATAGGCGAGCGTGAGCAGGACCGTCCGACGCGCGACGGTGCCCGAGAACAGCGCGGCGAGGCCGATCGACGGGCGGACGGTCGCGTCGAGCAGCACCAGCCGCTCCACCGTGGCGTGGCCCATCCGGCGCAGCGTGGCGTTGATCCGGGAGAGCGCGTCGGGCGGGCGGCGGTGCATCAGGAACGCGATGCTTTCCGGGGCGCGCCAGAGCACCAGCGGAATGAAGCAGGCGGTCACCACGCCACCGAACACGAAGATCGCGCGCCAGTCGTAGCGGGCCAAGAGCCAGGAGGAGGCGAGGCCGCCGACGATCGTGCCGACCGGATAGCCGCCGGCCATCAGCACCACGGCGATGCTGCGCCGGTCGGCGTTCGTCACCTCCGCCACCGCCGCGTTCGTCGCCGCCAGCATGCCGCCAATTCCCAGGCCGGTGAGCAGTCGCCAGCCCGACAGCGTCTTCACGCCGCCCGCGGTCGACGCGCCGATCATGCCCGCGGCCATGATGGCGAGGCAGACGAGCATCACGCGGCGGCGCCCCGACCGGTCGGCCAGCCGGCCGAGCAGGATCGAGCCCACCGCCATGCCGATCAGCTCCATCGACAGCACCAGGCCGAGGGCATCGCGCTTGACGTGCCAGGCGGCGGCTATGCCCGGCGAGGCGAAGCTGATCGACAGCACGTCGAAGCCGTCGAGCGCGTTCAGCCCGATCATGATCGCCACCACGATCCACTGGAACCGCGACATCGGCTCCGCATCGAGGATCGCGCGCGGGTCGTCCATCATCGTCTCTCCGTGGGGGCGGGTCAGCCGGATGCGCTGCGTCATTCGACGGCGAAGACCTCGATCTCGACGCGGTCGGATCGCCGGATCCCGCGCCCCACGAAGACTGTGCGGCGCAGCCAGGCGTGCGGCCCGTCCGCCACCGTCATACGCGGCGCGGTGCGGAAATAGTACAGCGAGGGGTCGACGTCCTCGCCGCGCGCCATCCGCGCGACGACCGCGGGGTCGGCGGTGCGGACTCCGGGATTGACGATGTCGATCACGGTGCCGTCGTCGACGCGCAGGCTGTAGCGGGTGTTGATCTCCGTCAGCCCGTCGCGGTGGATCGCCTGCCAGTCGCCTCCGCCCGCGAGCACGACGCCGGAGAGCCGCGGGCCATGTACCCGGCCGCCCGTGATGGGCACGAACCGCGTGCGCCTCCCGTCAACCTCTCCCTGCTCCTGCGGCAGTCCCAGCCGTGCCTCGATCGTGAAGACATAGGTGAGCCGCGGCGGCGCGATCGACGGTTCCGCCGGGGGCGTTTGAGCGCCGGTCAGCACCGCGGCGAGCAGGGCGAGCATGCGGATGGTCCGGTCCTTCCTGTGGGCCGCCGGCGCGGCGCGTCAGCCGCGGGCAAAGCTGTCCCGCATCCGCGTGCGGTCGGCGGGCAGCTGGGTAATGATCTCGAACGCGGCGGCGGCCTGGTTGACGACCATCCCGCTGCCGTCGAGCGTCCGGCACCCCTTCGCCCGCGCGACGCGCAGCAGCTCGGTCTCGATGGGGAAATAGACGATGTCGGCGACCCAGTGCGCCGGGTCGATCAGATCGGGATCGATCGGCAGCCCGGGGTTGGAGAGGAGGCCGACCGGCGTCGCGTTGACGATGCCGTCGACGCCGGCGGTCGTCGCGTCGCCGATCGTGATCGCCCGCACCCGATCGGCGCCGAAATGGCGGCCGAGCATCGCGGCGAGCGCTTGGGCGCGCTCCTTGTCGAGGTCGGCCAGATCGAGCTGCCGCACGCCGATCGACAGCAGCGCGCTCGCGACCGCCGCGCCCGCGCCACCGGCGCCGAGCTGGAGCACGCGCGCCATCGCCGAACCGGGGAGACCTTCGATGACGCTCTGCCTGAACCCCGACATGTCGGTGTTGTAGCCGATCAGCCGTCCGTCACGGATCGCGACCGTGTTGACCGCGCCGACCGTCTCGGCGCTGGCGTCCAGCGCGTCCAGCAGGGGGACGACCTTCTGCTTGAACGGATAGGTGACGTTAAACCCCGCATAGCCGCCCTCACGCAGCGCTGCGACGACACGCGGTAGCGCGTCGTCGTCCAGGCCGCGGTCGGTCAGGTCGATGAGGTCGTATCGGAGGTCCAGACCCTGGGCGCGCCCCTCCTGCTCGTGCAGCCAGGGCGAGCGCGAGTGGAGGATGGAGCGGCCGACCAGTCCGGATTTCACCACGCGCCCTTCCGCCAATCGGCCCTCGTCGCCGCCCGGTCAGAAGCCAAGGCGGACCCCCAGATAGAAGGTGCGGCCGAGCGGATCGTACAGCGCGACGTCGGTGCCGTTCTGCGAACTGGCGACATAGGGCAAGCTGCGATCGGTGACGTTGTTGACGCCGGCGCGCAGCTCGTATCGGCTGGAGACCTTGACGTTGGCGAACACGTCGAACAGCGAATAAGCGGGCACGCCGACCTGGGCGGTGGCGGGGGTGAGCACCGCGCTGACGTCCGCCAGGGGGCTCTGATAGCGCCAGCGTCCCCCGAAGCCGAAGCCGTCCGACCGGTAACCGAGCGTCGTCAGGCTCTTCCAGCGCGGCGTCGCGCGCGGCGGGACGGAGTTGGTGCCGGCGCCGCCGTTGCTGATGCCGGTGTAGTCGAGGAAGGGAGCGTTGGGCAGGAGCTGGACCTTGTAGCTGCGCGTCCATCCGACCGCCGCGTCGACGTACATCTTGGCCGAAGGCGCCACGAACGACACCGGCACGCCCAGATGCGCCTGGAACTCGACGCCGTCCGTCTTGAGGCCGCCGAGGTTGAGGTACGGCGTCGACACGGTGACGATCTGTCCCGTCGCGTCGCGCTGGATCAGCTGGCAATAGCTGTTGGCGGCCGAATAGCCGGGGTTGCTGCCGTCGAGATTGAAACACTTCGACAGCACGGTCAGGCCGGGCACCGACGAGATCACGTTCTTGATCTGGATGCGATAGTAATCGATCGAGATCGAGAAATCGCGGAACAGACCCGAGTGGACGGGCGAGGTCAGGACGATGCCGGCATTGTAGGTGTCCGCCTTCTCCGGGGTGAGCGCCAGGTTGCCGTTGATGGTCTGCCCGGTCGCGGTGGTCGGGAAGGTGTAGCTGCTGACCGCGGCCGCGGGCACGCCCGTCGCGACGCAGAGCGCGGCGACCTGGCTGGCGTTGGCACCGGTGCGCGCGGTCGACCGCACGTCGCAGGGATCGCCCAGCGACGCCGGCGGCGTGCCGATCACCAGCTGGCTGCCCGACGCCGGCGCGAACAGCTCGCCGATGTTGGGCGCGCGGACGGCGCGCTGATAGCTGCCGCGCAGCAGCAGCGGCGCGAACGGCTTCCACCGTGCGTCGCCCTCGAAGCTCGTGACCGTGCCGCTGGTGGAATAGTTCGACACGCGCACCGCCCCGCCGATGCCCAGCTCGTGGATGAAGCGCCGGTTCGCCAGCAGCGGGATGTCGATCTGGCCCGCGATCTCCTTGACGTCGATCGCGCCCGACGCCGCGGCCGAGGCGATGATCGATTCGAGGTTCTGCGCGGAGAGATCGGCGTCGGGGACGAAGCGATAGCTGTTGCGACGATAGTCGCCGACGACGGCGAGCTGCGCGGGGCCGGCGCCGAGGTCGAACAGCCGGCCGTTGACCTGCAGCTGCGCCTGGGTCTGCGCCACCCGCTCGCGCGATCGGGCACTCTTGGTGATGTAGCCGGCGCACGCCTGCGACAGGCTGCGTGCGTTGGCGTCGCCGAACGGGTTGAACCCGCCCGCACAGATCGAGTTGCCGCCGTCCGCGGCATTCAGCAGCGCCTGCACGCGCGTCTTCACCACCGCATTGTTGATCGTCTGGCGGTGAATCGATTCGTCGTAGGCAGCGAAGCCGTCGAAGGTCCAGCCATCGGCGATCTTGCCGCGCAGACCGCCCAAGTACTGCTGCACATAATATTGCTCGTCGAAGTTCTTGTACGGAACGCCGACGTAGCGTCCGTTCCAGGTGAAGGCCGCCGTCGGGTTGGGCCGCGACGCCAGGACAGTGCGCAGGTCCGTCGGGATGAACGGGTTGGTGACGGGGATGGTCGTCAGCGTGCCGAACTGCGTCAGGCTGCCCCCGCTCGCGGTGCGCACGTCGAGATCGACGTACATCATCTGGCCGTAGGCGGTCAGTGACGGGGTGAGCTCGAAATCGCCCTTGAGGAAGGCGGTCTTGCGGTCGAGGCCGTTGTAGAAGTCGATCTGCTGGCCGACGGGCATGCGTACGTTGTTGCCCACGAGCAGATAGCCGCTGCCGTTGGTGGGCCCTTTGTAGTTCACCGCGCCGGTCTGGACGAACAGCGTGCCGTCGTTGTTGAACCCGAGGTTGAGCAGCGGGCTGCGCGTGCCCGTGTTGCCGTAGCGGGCGAACACCGCCTGTTCCGCCGCGGCGCTCGGCGCGTTGGTGGCGCTGGGTACGAAGGTGCCGGTGCCGATGAAGGACGACGGCGTCTTGTCGTAGAAGAAGTCGCGGGAGCTGCCGTTGACCGGGTTCTGCTTGGCATAGCTGAACGCCGCGATGATGTGGCCGCGATCGCCGGCAAAGGTCGTCCCGCCGGCGAGCGAGCCGTTGAAGCGATAGCCGTCGCCGCGCTCGCTGACCGTGTTCAGCAGGTCGACGCGAATGCCTTCGAGCTTGCGCAGCGTGCGGAAGTTGACGACCCCCGATACCGCGTCCGACCCGTATACCGCGGACGCGCCGCCGGTGATGACGTCGACTCCCTCGATGATCGCCTCAGGCAGGATGTTGACGTCGACGTTGCCGTTGATGTCCGAGACGGGCAGGCGCCGGCCGTCGAGCAGGACGAGGTTGCGGTTGGTCCCCAGGCCGTGGAGGTTGATGGTGGCACGGCCGCCGCCGCCCTGGCCGCCGGTGCCCGCGTTGCCGCCGGTCGTGAAACTGGGAAACTGGTTCAGCGTGTCCTGAAGCGTCGCCTGGCCCGATTCGCGGATCGCGGCATCCCCCACGGTGACGATCGGGCTGACGGACGTGTTGTTCGGGCGCTGGATCAGCGAGCCGGTCACCACGATGTCCGCGGAGGCGGTGGGCTCGGTCGAGTCGGAGGTCGCCTGGGGCGTGATCCGGTCGGCTGCGTCGGGAGCGACCGCGGCCCTGGCCGTGTCCGCCTGCGCGGCGGCCCCCGTCGCATCACCGGGTTTGGTCACCTGGCCCGCCGTGGTGGCGACGCCGGTGGAACCTGCGTCCTGCGCGAAGGCTGGCGCGCTCCAAACCGCCATCGCGATGACCGAAGACGACAGAACAAGGCTCTTCGCGTGCGGACGCATGTAATCCCCCCTTTTCGCTGGCGGGCTGACGCCACCATGAGGCTAACTAATGGTACGAACTCGTCCCTGTCAACTCCGGAGGAGCGTCAGTCCGGCCGAGCGACCCATGCGAGGATGATGTCGGCCACCTGCGCGGCCCGGCGGTCGATCGCTTCGGCGCTGGTCATGTCCACGTCGAAATTGTGCGCAAAGGTGAACTGGTTCGACACGTTGTAGAAGGCGAGCGCGGTAATGTTCATGTGCAGGTCGATGGGGTCGACGCCGGGCCGGAACGATCCTTCGCCCTCGCCCCGGGCGACGATCCCGCGAAGGAGCTCGACCACCCCCCGATTGTCCTCGCGCAGGTCGGTGATCCGGCGCAGATGCTCGGCCCGGTGGATGTTCTCGTTCATCACCAGTCGCACGAGCTCAGGGTGCTGGGAGTGGTAGCGCACGTCGTGCTCGATCAGCCGGCGCAGCTGATCCGCCGCGGACCCTGAGTCGATGTCGACGGCTCTCTCGCTCCGGCGGACGCGGCGATAGGCACGTTCGAGCACGGCGCGGTACAGTTCGTCCTTGCCGCCGAAATAATAATAGATCTTCCGCTTGGTCGACTTGCCGGCGATCTCGTCGATGCGGGCGCCGGCCAGCCCCTTCTCGACGAACTCGGCCGTGGCGACGTCCACGAGCTCGTTGATCGCGTCCTCGCGCATCTCGGCGCGGGTGCGGCGGGTCGGTGCGTCACGGTCGGCCAAACATGTCCTCCAGGGCAGGCACGGACAGACCCGATAGGCGATAGCATCGCCATGGTCGACACGGCCTTCCTTGGTACGAACAAGTCCGTATTACTTGCATTCTGCGGCGGCTCGGGCATGATGCCCCGGCAAAAGCCCGCGCAGGATCGACGCGATCGCGACGGGAGGGGAAGAGGAGAGCGGTAGATGAAGGCGTTACCGGCCGGCCTGCTGGCCATCATCGGCGGTGCCGCGGCGCTCGCCGCGCCCGCGCAGACCGCGCGCGTCTTCCCGGTCGCGGACCGGCCCGTCCTCGAAGATCGATTCCCCCTCGTGCCGGTCGCCTTCCCCGGCGGCGTGAAGGCCTATCGCGACGTGGTCTACCAGACCGTGCCGGGCTACCGGCCCCAGATCGTCGACATCTATGTTCCGCCATCGCCGGGACCGCATCCTCTCGTGCTCTACATCCACGGCGGCGGCTGGATGGCCGGGCAGACCCGGCAGTCGGGCGCGCTCGCCGACTTTCCCAAGGTGCTCGCCGCGTTGGCGGCGGAGGGGTTCACGGTCGCGAGCCTGGAATATCGGCTGTCGGGGGAGGCGCGGTTTCCCGCTCAGCTCCAGGACGCGAACGCGGCGCTGCGCTTTCTGCGCGCCCACGCCCGCGAGTATGCGATCGATCCGACCCGGGTCGGCCTGTGGGGCGGATCGGCGGGAGGGCATCTGGCGGCGCTGACCGCGGTAACGTGCCGCGACACCGCGCTCGACCCTGCCGCCGGCAACGACGGCTGCGTGCAGGCGGCGGTGACTTGGTACGGCGTCTACGACTTCGCCGGCATGACCGCGACGCCGGATGGCAATGCAGCCGGGGCGAAGCTGCTCGGCTGCGAGGGGACGTGCCCTGCGGACCGCATCCGCGCGGTCAGTCCCGTCACCTACATCGACGCCAAGGATCCGCCGTTCCTGCTGATCCACGGCACCGACGACCATACCGTGCCGGTCGCGCAGTCGCACCTGGGCGAGGCGGCGCTCCGAAAGGTCGGCGTGCCGGTCGAGTCGATCTACATCCCCGGCGTCGACCACAGCTTCATCGGCCGGACGCCGGCGGCAACCCGCGCGGCCACGCTGCAGGCGGTGAACGCCACGTTCGACTTCTTCCACGCCAAGCTCGGCGTGCCGCGTCGATGAGGAAGCGGGCGGCAACGGCCCTGGCCGCCGTCGCGCTTGCGACCGCCAGTGCGACCGGTGCGCAGACGCGGCCGGTCGCCGTCGATGGCGGCGCGATCGACGGCGTCGTGCTACCCTCGGGCGTGTCG
>NZ_CAHJWW010000093.1 GCF_903643035.1 Sphingomonas bacterium
GAGGAGGCGATCGGCGCCTACAAGCGCTCCAAGGTCGTGGCGGAGCGGCTGGGGCCGCTCGCGGCGCTGTCGCGCAGCCGCTGGCTGACGCGCGGCCATCGCCTGACGGTGTTCGGGCTCCTCACGCTGATCTTCGTCCTCTCGTGGGTCGCGAGCGGCGTCTACGCCTCGACGGTGCTGGTGACCTTCGGCTTCCACCACAGCGACGTCCTGACCGGCGCGAGCCCGACCGCCGGCTGGGCGATCGCCGACCTCGCGTTCAAGACGCTGACGACCGCCGTCTGGGCGAGCGCGCGCGCCGCGCTCTATGTCGAGCTGCGCGACGCGCGCGAGGGGCCGAGCGAGGACCGGCTCGCCACCATCTTCGCCTGACCCCATCGACAGGAGCGCCCGTGACCGACACCCCCGACCCGCTCGCCAGCTTCTGCACCGCGCTTCCCAAGGCGGAGCTCCACCTGCACATCGAGGGCAGCCTGGAGCCCGAGATGATGGTCGCGCTCGCGCGGCGGAACCGTGTGGCCATCCCGTTCCGGTCGGTGGAGGAGGCGCGCGCCGCCTATCGCTTCACGGACCTGCAGAGCTTCCTCGACATCTACTACGCCGGCGCCGACGTGCTGCGGACGGCGGAGGATTTCCACGACCTCGCCGCCGCCTATTTCGACCGCGCCGCCGCCGACGGCGTGACCCATGCCGAGATCTTCTTCGATCCCCAGACCCACACGCACCGCGGCGTGCCCTTCGACGCCGTGGTGTCGGGACTGCTCGCCGCCGCCGGGGCCGCGGAGGCGAAGCACGGGATGAGCGTGTTCCTCATCATGAGCTACCTGCGCCACCTCGACGAGGAGGACGCGTTCGCGACGCTGCGCATGGCGGAGCCGTGGCTGGGCGACCTCGTCGGCGTCGGGCTCGATTCATCGGAGGTCGGCAACCCGCCGTCGAAGTTCGCGCGCGTCTTCGCCGCGTCGCGCGACGCGGGGCTGAAGCTGTGCTGCCACGCGGGCGAGGAGGGGCCGCCCGACTATGTCCGCCAGGCGCTCGACCTCATCGGCATCGACCGGCTCGACCACGGCAACCGCAGCCTGGAGGACCCGGTGCTCGTCGCGCGGCTGGCGCGCGAGGCGGTCACGCTGACGGTCTGTCCGCTGTCGAACGTTAGCCTGCGCAACGTCGACACGCTGGCGGTGCATCCGATCAACCGGATGCTCGACCTTGGCCTGCGCGCGACGATCCATTCGGACGATCCGGCCTATTTCGGCGGCTACATCGCCGAGAACTTCCGCGCGACCGCGCAGGCGAGGGGCCTGTCGCATGGCCAGCTCGTGACGCTCGCGCGCAACTCGTTCCTGGGCTCGTTCCTGCCCGACGCGGCGATCGCCCGCCATCTCGCCGCGCTCGACGCGTTCGCCGCCGGCGCCGCCGCCGCCACCGCCACGTGATCGCCCGGCTGTTCTCGGTGGTAGAGCCGTTCATCCTCCTGCTGCTCGGCACGGTCGCGCTCGCCACGCTCCTGCCGCCGCGTGGGGCGTGGGCGACGGGCCTCGCCTATGCGGCGGACGCGGGGATCGTGCTGTTGTTCTTCCTGCACGGCGCCAAGCTGTCGCGCGAGGCGATCGTGGCGGGCGCGCTGGGCTGGCGGCTGCACGCTGCGGTGTTGGCGGCGACGTTCGCGCTGTTCCCGCTGCTGGGCCTCCTCGTCTCGCGCGCGGCGAGCGGCCCGGTGGCGGCGGGGCTGATGTTCCTCACCCTGCTGCCGTCCACCGTCCAGTCGTCGATCGCCTTCACGTCGGTCGCGCGCGGCAACGTCGCGGCGGCGGTGTGCAGCGCCTCCTTCTCCAACCTCGCCGGCATCGTCGTCACGCCGGTCCTCGCGACCCTGCTGATGCGGAGCGCCACCGGTAGCGGCGGCGGCTTCCCGCTCGGGTCGGCGGAGGCGATCGTCGGCCAGCTGCTGGCGCCGTTCGTCGCCGGCCACCTGCTGCGCCCGCTGGTCGGCGGCTTCGTCGCGCGGCGCAAGGGGCTGGTGTCGGCCGTGGACCGCGGCTCCATCCTGCTGGTGGTCTACACGGCGTTCGGCGCGGCGGTCGCGCAGGGCCTGTGGCACCGCGTCTCGGGCGGGGACCTCGCGCTGGTGATGGCCCTGTGCGCCGCGCTGCTGGCGGCGGTGCTGCTGGCGACATGGGGCGCGGGGCGGGCGCTGGGGTTCGAGCGGGCGGACCGCGTGGTGCTGGTCTTCTGCGGCTCGAAGAAGAGCCTGGCGTCGGGCGTGCCGATGGCGGGCGTGCTGTTCCCCGCCGCCCAGCTGGGGCAGGTGATCCTGCCGCTGATGATCTTTCACCAGATCCAGCTGATCGCCTGCGCCGTGATCGCGCGCCGCTGGAGCGAGCGGGCGGCGCGGGCGGCTTGATCGACGACGCCGCCCCGGTGGACGCGCACGCGCAGGCCGGCGGCGGGAAGGATGGCGGGATGGCGAGGACCGATGTCCAGCAGGTCGCGGCCCTGCCGTACAGGATCGAGGCTGACGGGCTGCTGCGCGTGATGCTCATCACCTCGCGCGAGACGCGCCGCTGGGTCGTGCCCAAGGGCCACCCGATGACGGGGTTCGCGGCGCACGAGGCGGCGGCGCAGGAGGCGTGGGAGGAGGCGGGACTGCGCGGTTTCCCCTGCGCCGCGCCGATCGGGATCTATACCTATGTCAAGCGGCGGCGGGTGCGCGGCGACGCGAGCGTCACGGTCGCGGTCTATCCGCTGTGCGTCGCGGACCAGGCCGAGGACTGGCCCGAGCGTCATCAACGTGTCACACAGTGGTTCGATCTGGAGGCGGCGGCCGCCCGTGTGGACGAGCCGGGGCTGAAGGCGCTGATCGCCGGCTTCCGCGTGCCGCCGGCCTCCACCCTGGCGAGCCGCGTGCTGCCGGTCGTTCGGACGGGATTGAGGAGACGCGTGCCGATGCTCGGGTGGTTCCAGTCGTTGTTGCCCAGGCAGGGCCGTTTCTTCGAGCTGTTCGAGGCGCATACCGGAACGCTGGTCGCGGGCGCCGACGCGCTCGCCCGGCTGTTCCACGGCGAGGGCGACGCGAAGACTCAGATCGACGAGATCGTGGCGCGCGAGCACGAGGCGGACGACATCACCCGCGACGTGCTGCAGGATGTGCGGCGCGTGTTCGTCACCCCGTTCGACCGCAGCGCGATCACCGGCCTGATCGGGGTGATGGACGATGCGATCGACCAGATGAACTCCACCGCCACCGCCATCCAGCTCTACGAGGTGACGCAGTTCGCGCCGCGGATGCGCGACATGGCGGGCATCGTGGTGGAGGCGGCGCGGGTCACGGCGGAGGCGATACCGCTGCTGCGCTCGCTTGTCCCCAATGCGGGCCGCCTCAACGAGCTGACCGCGCGCATCATCGAGATCGAGGGCCACGCCGACGCCATCACCGAGGCGGGGATCAAGGAGCTCTACAAGACCGCGCAGGATCCGATGCGGTTCATCGTCGGCCGCGAGATCTACGGATCGCTGGAAAAGATCGTCGACCGGTTCGAGGACGTCGCCAACGAGATCCAGGGTCTCGTGATCGATCATGCGTGAGGTCGATCCGGACGCGGCGCCGGCCCGCCCGGTCCGACGAACGCCTTCCCGTCACCCCGGACCCGTTCCGGGGTCCACCGGTGTCCGGACGCCCGGACGGAGGCGCGCGCTCGACGCCGGATGCCCGAACAGGTCCGGCACGACGGGGAGGGGCGGCCGCGCGCTGGCCTTCGACGTCGTCGCTCCCGGCGAGGAACATTCATGATCTCGTTCCCGCTGCTCTGCGCGCTCGTCGGCGTCGCGCTGTTCTTCGATTTTCTCAACGGGCTGCACGACGCGGCCAACTCGATCGCGACGGTGGTGTCGACGCGCGTGCTCAAGCCGCACCATGCGGTCGTCTGGGCGGCGTTCTTCAACTTCATCGCCTTCGCCGTGTTCGGGCTCAGCGTCGCGCAGACGGTCGGCAAGGGGATCATCGACGCCAATGTTGTCGATGCGGCGGTGATCTTCGGCGCGCTGGGCGGGGCGATCTCGTGGAACGTCATCACCTGGGTCCTGGGCATCCCGTCGAGCAGCACCCACGCGCTGATCGGCGGCCTGATCGGCGCGGGCGTCGCCAAGGCGGGCTGGCGCGCGGTGGTGTGGGGCGGCGTGAACAAGACGGTGGTGGCGATCGTCACCTCGCCCGCGCTCGGCCTGTTCCTCGCGCTCGTGCTGGTGCTCGTCGTCGCGTGGACCAGCCTGAAGCTCACCCCGCTGGGCGTCGACCGCCGCTACCGCAGGCTCCAGCTCGTCTCCGCCGCGCTCTACAGCCTCGGCCACGGCGGCTCGGACGCGCAGAAGACGATGGGGATCATCACCGTCCTCCTGTATTCGCAGGGGATGCTGCACGGCGATTTCCACGTGCCCTTGTGGGTGGTGCTCGCCTGCCAGGCGGCGATGGCGCTCGGCACGATGTCGGGCGGGTGGCGGATCGTCCACACGATGGGGTCGAAGATCACCCGGCTGACTCCCGCGCAGGGGTTCTGCGCGGAGACGGGGGGCGCGATCACGCTGTTCCTGGCGATCTTCCTGGGCGTGCCGGTGTCCTCCACCCACACGATCACCGGCGCGATCGTCGGCGTCGGCGCGTCGCGGCGCGTGTCGGCGGTACGCTGGAACGTCGCGGGCCGGATCGTGGTGGCGTGGTTCGTGACGCTGCCGGCCGCGGGGCTCGTCGGCGCGGGATGCTACTGGCTCGCGCGGCTGGCGGGATAGCGCGCCCCGCTCGCGCGAAGGGGAGGTGGAACCCTTTGCCGCGCCGTCTATAGTCGTTCCATGCTCGACGTTCAGACCGCCCTCGCCACGCCCGTCGTCCACCGCCGCGACGCGTACCGCCCGCCCGAGTGGCTGGTGCCGGCCGTGTCGCTCGACTTCGCGCTCGATCCCGCCGCGACGCGGGTGCGCGCCCGGATGGAGGTCGCGCGCAACGCCGCCGCCGGACCGCTCCGGCTGGACGGCGCCGGCCAGCGGCCGCTGGCGGTGCTGGTCGACGGCGTGGCGACCGACGACTGGCGGATGGAGGGCGACGGCCTGGTGATCCCCCTGCCTGGCGACGCGCACGTCGTCGAGACCGAGGTGGAGATCGCGCCCGACCGCAACACGCAGCTGATGGGCCTGTACGCCTCGGGCGGCAACCTGTGCACCCAATGCGAGGCGGAGGGGTTCCGCCGCATCACCTTCTTCCCCGACCGTCCCGACGTGCTGAGCGTCTATCGCGTGCGGATGACGGCGGAGGCGACGCGCTTCCCGATCCTGCTGGCGAACGGCGACCCCGTCGCGCAAGGGACGCTGGACGGCGGCCGCCACTGGGCGGAATGGCACGATCCCTTCCCAAAGCCGTCGTACCTGTTCGCGCTGGTGGCCGGCGACCTCGCCGCCAATCGCGACAGCTTCACCACCGCATCGGGCCGCGAGGTGGCGCTGGCGATCTGGGTGCGCGAGGCTGACCTGCCGCGCACCGTCCACGCGCTCGACGCGCTGAAGCTCGCGATGGCGTGGGACGAGCGGGTTTATGGCCGCGAATACGACCTCGACGTCTTCAACATCGTCGCGGTGGACGACTTCAACTTCGGCGCGATGGAGAACAAGGGGCTGAACATCTTCAACAGCCGCTACATCCTCGCCGATCCCGACACCGCCACCGACTACGACTACGACGCGATCGCGGCCGTCGTGGCGCACGAGTATTTCCACAACTGGTCGGGCGACCGGATCACCTGCCGCGACTGGTTCCAGCTTTCCCTGAAGGAAGGCTTCACCGTCTATCGCGACCAGGGCTTCTCCGCCGACCAGGGCAGCGCGGCGGTCAAGCGGATCGAGGACGTGCGCGGGCTTCGCGCCGCGCAGTTCCCGGAGGACGCGGGGCCGCTCGCCCATCCGGTGCGGCCCGACAGCTATCAGGAGATCAGCAACTTCTACACCGCCACTATCTACAACAAGGGCGCGGAGCTGATCCGGATGATGGCCGCGATCCTGGGGCCGCCCGGTTTCCGCGCCGGCACCGACCTGTATTTCGATCGCCACGACGGCCAGGCGGCGACCTGCGAGCAGTTCGTCGCCTGCATGGAGCAGGCCGGCGGCGTCGACCTCGACCGCTTCCGCCGCTGGTACGGGCAGGCGGGCACGCCGCGCGTGTCGGTGGCGGTGGAGCACCGGGAAGCGGACGCGAGCGCGATCGTCCGCCTGGCGCAACGCACGCTGCCGACGCCGGGCCAGCCCGACAAGCTGCCGCTCGTCCTGCCGCTGCGGATGAAGCTGTTCGGCGCCGGGACGGGCGCGGCGCTGACCGACGAGCGGCTGGTGCTGTTCGAGGAGTCGACCGCCGAGATCGCGTTCGCGGGCGTGACCGAGCGGCCGGTGCTGTCGATCAACCGCGGCTTTTCCGCCCCCGTCATCATCGAGAGCGACCGGTCGGCCGCCGACCTCGCCTTCCTGTCCGCGCACGACGACGATCCGTTCGCACGCTACGAGGCGATGCAGCAGCTGATGCTCGACACGCTGGTGGCGGGCGCGGTGGAGGGCCGCGCGGACCATGGCGCGGTGATCGAGGCGGTCGCCAACACGCTCGCCGACATGGGATCGCAAGGCGGGGGCCTCGACCCTGCGTTCGTGGCGGAGGCGGTGCTGCTGCCGTCGGAAAGCTTCGTCGGCGACCAGATCGCGACCGTCGATCCCGAGGCGATCTTCCGCGCGCGCGAGGCGCTGCGCCGCGACATCGGCCGCAGGCTCGACGCGCGGTGGCGGGCGGCCTGTACGCCGTCGGATGCGGCTTATGCCTACACGCCCGAGGGCAAGGGCACCCGCCGGCTGCGCAGCGTCGCGCTCGGCTATCTGGCGGCGAGCGGCGCGCCCGACGCGGCGGCCATCGCGTTTCGCCAGTTCGAGGGCGCGGACAACATGACCGACCGGCAGGGCGCGCTGTCGGTGCTGGCGGCGGGCACGTCGGAGCTGCGCGAGGCGGCGCTGGACATCTTCTACAACCGCCATGCCGACAACGCGCTGGTGCTCGACAAATGGTTCCAGACGCAGGCGCTCAGCCCGCGCGACGACACGGGCGATCAGGTGCGGGCGCTGTCGGAGCATCCCGACTTCACGCTCGCCAATCCCAACCGCGCGCGCAGTCTGGTGGGGGCGTTCGGCGTCAACCAGCGCGCGTTCAACGCGCCCGACGGCGCCGGCTATCGCTTCCTCGCCGACCAGCTCATCGCGCTCGACCGGCTGAACCCCCAGACCGCGGCCAAGCTGCTGCCGCCGCTGGCGCGCTGGCGCCGCTTCGACGAGGGCCGCGCCGCCCTGATGCGCGGCGAGCTGGAGCGGATCGCGGGGACGCCGGGGCTGTCGAAGGACGTGTTCGAACAGGCGTCCAAGAGCCTGGAGGGGTAAGGGAGGCGCCCGCCCCCGACGCGGCCGCCACCCGCGCGGGACCTCGGGAAATGCGAACCCCCCTTGCGCCGATCGCGAGCGGAATGCGTTGGCGCGATGCGTTTGCGATAATCGATACGGAGCAAGTCTGATGAAACTGTATTTCGCGCCCGGCGCCTGCAGCCTGGCCGATCACATCGCGCTGCACGAGGCAGGCCTGTCGTTCGAGCACGAAAAGGTGGACCTCAAGACCAAGCTGACCGAAACCGGCGCCGACTTCACGACGATCAATCCCAAGGGATACGTCCCCACGCTTGTGCTCGATACCGGCGAGACGCTGACCGAGAACGTAGCGATACTGGACTGGATCGCGCATCGGCAGACGGCGCTGAGGCCGTCCGGTGAGATGGGCCATACGCACCTGCTGCAGGCGCTCGCCTATGTCTCGACCGAGATCCACAAGAGCTTTAAGCCGTTCTTCTCCGGCGGAAGCGCGGACGAGAAGGCGAAGGCCGGTGAGGTGATCCTGAAACGGATGACCTATCTCGCCGTGACGATGCAGGGCGACTATCTGTTCGGCCCCGACGTCAGCGTCGCCGATTTCTACCTGTTCGTCATGCTGCTCTGGGCACGCAAGAACAGCCTGGAGACGCCCGCCAAGCTCGCCGACTTCCGCGACCGGCTGATGGAGCGGCCGTCCGTCCGGACGGCGATGACGCACGAGGGGCTGGTCTGAACGGGACGTCGCGCGGAACCGTTACGTTCCGCGCGACGTCGGGGAGCGGGTCCGGCCCGACGCGCCGCCGGCTCACCCGGACCCGCTCACCCGGACCGGCTCATCCGGAGTTGCGCAGCGCGGTCGCGATCGCGTTGATCGACAGGAGGATGCCCTCGCCGATCCGCTCGTCGGTCTCGCCCGCGCGGCGGCGCTTGATGAGTTCGATCTGGAGCAGGTTCAGCGGCTCGATATAGGGCAGGCGCAGCCGGATCGAGGCGTCGAGCGCCGGGCTGTGCTCCAGCAGCCGCGACTGGCCCGTCACCGCCAGCAGCCCGTCATGCGCCTGGCGCCAGCCGTCGCGGATCCGCTCGAAGGTCGGCTCGCGCAAGGCCCGGTCCTCCACCAGCGCGGCATAGCGGCCGGCGATCCCCATGTCGGATTTCGCCAGCACCTGTTCCATGTTGGCGAGCATCGAGGCGAAGAACGGCCAGCCCCGCGCCATGTCGGCCAGCAGACCCGGATCGGCCTCGCCCAGCGCCTGGCCGACGCCGTACCAGCCGGGCAGCATGACGCGCGCCTGCGCCCAGCCGAACACCCAGGGGATCGCGCGCAGATCCTCGATCCGGTCGCTCTTCGTCCGGCTGGCGGGGCGGCTGCCGATCCTAAGGTTCGCGATCTCCGCGACCGGCGTCATCTGGCGGAAGAAGGCGCGGAACCCCGCGCCGTCGTCGGGGCCGCCATAGACTAGCCCGCGATAGGCGGAGAAGGCCCGCGCCGACAGCGCGTCCATGCCCGCGCCGAAGCGGGCGGTGTCGGCGGGCGACAGCGGCGGCGGCTCCAGGCTGGTCAGCAGCGTGGCGGAGGCCATCGCCTCCAGATTGGTCGCGGCGCTCGCGCGGGTGCCGTATTTGGCGGCGATCACCTCGCCCTGTTCGGTGATGCGGATGCGGCCCTGCACGGTGCCGGGCGGCTGTGCGCGGATGGCAGCGAACGACGAGCCGCCGCCGCGCCCCACCGCGCCGCCACGGCCGTGGAACAGCTGCATGGCGACGCCCGCCGCCTCGAACACCGGCGCGAGCGCGGCCGAGGCGACCGACAGGCTCCAGGTGGAGGTGAGATAGCCGCCGTCCTTGTTGCTGTCGGAATAGCCGATCATCACCTCCTGATGACCGCGCGTCCGGGCGATGCCGGCCACCTCGGGCAGCGCGAACCAGTCGGCCATAATCGCGGGCGCGGCCTCCAGATCCTCGATCGTCTCGAACAGCGGCACCGCCATGACCGCGACCGTGGCCGGCCCGCCCTGCCGCGGCGCCCGGTAGAGCCCGGCCTCCTTGAGCATCAGGTTGACCTCCAGCAGGTCGGACACCGACTTCGCCATCGAGACGACGTACTGGCGGACGCAGGCCGGGCCGTAGCGGGCGTGCGCCTCCGCCGCGGCCTGCACGATCGCGAGTTCGGACCGGGTTTCCTCGCGGTAGTCGGCAAAGGCGCTCGCGAGCGGCCGCGCCCCGGCCAGTTCGCGGCGCAGCAGCGCGACCCGCGCGGGCTCGTCGAGCGACAGATAGTCCGCCTCGACCCCGGCGACCGCCAGCAGTTCCGCCACCACCCGCTCGTGCACCGCGCTGTTCTGCCTCAAGTCGATCGTGGCGAGGTGGAAGCCGAAGATGTCGACCGCGCGGACCAGCCGGCCCAGCGCGCCGCTGCCGCCCAATATGTCGCCCGCCTGCCCCAGGCCGCGCGCGATGCAGGCGAGGTCCGCACGCAGGCCGGCGGGATCGGCATAGGGTTCCCCCTTCAGCACGCCGGGCCGCG
>NZ_CAHJWW010000094.1 GCF_903643035.1 Sphingomonas bacterium
CTGCATGCGCGCGAGCGCACCGGCAAGGGCCAGGTGGTCGACAGCGCGCTCTACGAGGCGGTGCTGCAGGTGACCGAAAGCCTTATCACCGAATATGCCGCCTCCGGCTACATTCGCGAGCGATCGGGCTCGGCGTTGCCGGGGATCGCGCCGTCGAACGTCTATCCGTGCTCCGACGGCGAGTTTCTGATCGGCGCCAACCAGGACGCGGTGTTCGCCCGCCTGTGCGACGCGATGGGCCGGCCGGAACTCGCCAGCGACCCGCGCTACGTCGATCATGTGTCGCGCGGGCGCAACCAGGTCGAGCTCGACGAACGCATCGGCGTCTGGACCATGACACTGACGACCGCGGAGGTAGAGCGGCTGATGATCGCGCACAGCGTGCCTTCGGGCGCGATCTACCGCGCGCCCGAGATGCTCGCCGATCCGCATTTCGCCGCGCGCGAGGCGATCGTCACGCTCGATCATCCGCGCTGGAGCGAGCTCAGGATGCAGAACAGCTTCCCGAAGATGTCGGACACGCCCGGCTCGATCCGGAGCATCGCGCCGCAGCGCGTCGGCGAGCATAACGACGAGGTCTATGGCGCCCTCGGCCTGTCGGCGGAGGACCTCGCCGCGCTGAGTGCGCAGGGTGCGATATGACGGCGGACAACTATGCCGGGGTGTTCGACGGTCACCTGCCGTTCGGGCGGCGTCCGGCACTGGTCGTGGTCGATGTGGTGATGGCCTATCTGATCCCGGGATCGCCGCTCTACGATCCGGCTTTCGCCACGGCGCTGGCGGCCAACGAGCGCCTCGTGGCGGCGGCGCGGGACGCGGGCGTGCCGGTGATCTTCACCAATGTGGTCTATCAGCCGGGCGGCGCCGACGGCGGGCTGTTCTACCGCAAGGTGACGCCGCTCAAGGTGTTCGAGCGCGGCGATCCGGGCGGCGCCTTTCCCCCGTCGCTGCAACCGCGCGACGACGAGACGATCGTCTCCAAACAATATGCCTCCGCGTTCTTCGCGACCTCGCTCGCCTCGACGCTGACGGCGAAGGGAATCGATACGGTCATCGTCACCGGTTTCTCGACGTCCGGCTGCGTCCGCGCGACGGCGCTGGATGCCCTGCAGCATGGCTTCGCCCCGTTCGTGGTGCGCGAGGCGTGCGGCGATCGCCACGCCGGGCCGCACGATGCCAACCTGTTCGATCTGCAGGCGAAATACGCCGAGGTGGTCGGCGAGGACGAGATGATGCGCCTGATCGCGGCGCACGACCGGGAACCGGCATGATCGGGGCGATCTTCGGCGGCCGCCCCTGCCCGCACGCCGTCCCTCACCGATCGGCGGCGAACCCTGCCGGATCATTGTTCGTGCCGGGTCCATGGTTCCGCACGGCAGGCTGACGATGCCGCATCGGGGATTGCCGCCACGCCCGGATGATGGCGTGAGCGTGAGCGTTGGAGTTCGTACTCTTGAGCCGTGACGTCTAAGGCGTTTCCGGGAACGACCATTCCGGCTGGCGACGTTTGCGGAAGGGAGTACGGATGCGGCGGCGGCTACAACGACTGGCTGAACTCGATGTCGTCGATCGCTGGTCCTCGTGGCTGCCCAGCTGGGCATCGCAACTGCTGCTCGGAAGCGTCTGCACCGCGCTTTTCGCGATCGTGCGAACGGGCGTGGATGCGGTCGCCCCCACCGCCGGTCCCTATGCGCCCGTCTATCCGCTGGTCCTGATCGCGACGCTGTTCGGCCGTTGGCGGGCGGGTGTCGTCGCCTATGCCGGCTGCTTCGCGTGGACGTGGTTCGTCGTGCTGCCGCGCGCCGCGGCGCGGGCCGTGCCGCTCGCGACCGACGTCACCAGGACGGTGGTCAGCGCGTCCACGGTGCTGGTCGTGCTCGTCTTCGCGGAGGTGTTCCGTCAGGCGGTCCGCCGCGCCGTCGCTGAGCGCGAGCAGGCCATCGGCGCGCTGCGCGAACGCGAACGGGACCTCCAGCGGCTCAATCAGGACTTGGAGAACAGGGTCGCCGAGCGCGCGCGCGAGGCGGGCCGGACGTGGCGGGTCAGCCCCGACCTGCAAGGGTTCCTGAACGCCGACGGCTTCTTCGAGTCGAGCAATCCCGCGTGGCAGGCGACCCTTAGATGGAGCGAGGCGGAGATCCGGACGACGCCGTTTCTCGACCTGGTCCATCCCGACGACGGGGAGCGCACCAGGGCGGCGTGGGAGCAGGTCCGCGAGGGACGGCCCGTCCTGCGTTTCGAGAACCGCTGCCGTTCGACCGATGGCGGGTGGCGCTGGCTGTCATGGGCCGTCGTTCCCGAGGATGGCCGGTATTATTGCAGCGCGCGCGACGTCACCGAGCAGAAGGAGGCCGCGGAAACCCTGGCGACGATGCAGGAGGCGCTCCGCCAGTCGCAGAAACTCGAGGCGATCGGACAGCTGACCGGCGGGGTCGCGCATGATTTCAACAACCTGTTGACCGTCATTCGCGGTTCGATCGACCTGCTCAAGCGGCCCGGCATTGCCGAGGACAGGCGCGAGCGGTATATCGACGCGATCGGCGACACGGCGGACCGCGCCGCCCGGCTGACCGGTCAGCTGCTCGCGTTCGCCAGACGGCAGACGCTCGTGCCCGAGGTGTTCGACAGCGGCGCCTGCCTGCTGGAGGTCGCGACGATGCTCGGCACGCTGACGGGATCGCGCATCGAGGTGGAGACGCGCATCCCCGACGAGCCGTGCCTGGTCAGCGCCGACCGCAGCCAGTTCGAGACCGCGCTCGTCAACATGGGGATCAACGCGCGCGACGCGATGAACGGCGAAGGACGGCTGACGATCGCGGTGGATGCGGTGTCGGGCATCCCGGAGCTGCGCGGCCACGGACCGGTCGCAGGAGACTTCGTGGCGATCACCCTCCGCGACACCGGCGAGGGGGTGGCGCCTCAGGACCATGCCCGTATCTTCGAGCCGTTCTTCACCACCAAGGAACAGGGCAAGGGCACCGGCCTCGGCCTGTCCCAGGTCATCGGGTTCGCCAAGCAGTCCGGCGGGGACATCCGCGTCGAGAGCACGATCGGCGAGGGCACGACGTTCACCCTCTACCTGCCGCGGGTGCCACAGGACGCAGGCGTCCCTCCGCAGGCGTCCGTGCCGGAACCCACGATGGACGGGGACGGCATCTGCGTACTGGTGGTCGAGGACAACGAGCAGGTGGGCGAGTTCGCCACCCAGGCGCTGCGCGAGCTTGGATACGACAGCGTCCTGGCGCGGGATGCGACGGAGGCGCTGCGCGAGCTGGCGCAGAACCCTGGCCGCCATCATGTCGTGTTCTCCGACGTCGTCATGCCGGGGATGAGCGGCCTCGACCTCGCCAGGGAGATCCGGCGATCGCATCCCGACATGCCGGTGATCCTGACCAGCGGATACAGCCATGTGCTCGCGCAGAATGGCACGCATGGCTTCGAACTGCTCCACAAGCCGTATTCGGTGGAGCAGCTGTCCCGGGTGTTCCGCAAGGCGCTGAGCCGGCAGAGCTCCGCAAGCGGGTGAAATGATCCTGCCGATCGAACGCTTCGTCCGCCGCCGCGTCGGCGCGCGCGCAACAGGGCGGTGCCCGTTTGATGCACAGATCGAATGGTCTGGCGAAACCTATGTAATCCCTCGCTTATAGTCGTCAGAAGGAGGGCCGCGTTCGGCAACCAACCATGAACTTGGGCGTCTTTGCTTTGCCAACGAGTGACCGTTGGCGCGACATGAGCGCAGACCGCACATCATGACTGCCATCCCGGATGATTCCGCACACGACAGCGTGACCGACGTGCGCGGAGACTGGTCGGGTGACAATCAGGACTGGTGGGACTGGTACGTCTCGCTGGCCGAGAACGACCGATCGGCCGCGCCGCTGGTCGACTTGGGTCCCCTGCCCGACGTCGCCTGGCCCGATGACGCCGAACTGGCGCTCGAACTGGCCGAACCGTTCGAGCTTGGAGCCGATGCCGTCGACGCGTTCCGCGTGAACGGTTTCGTGAAGCTGCCAGGCGTGCTGTCCCCCGGCGCGACGTTGCGCCTTCGCGCCGAGCTGAAACGGTTGCTAGAGGCGACATGCTCCGTGTCGCTGGACGGTGGGGTGAAGGACTGTTTCCTCAGCCTGGAGATGGTCTGGCTCGACAATCCGCTGGTTCGCCGGTTCGTGTTCAGCCCGCGCATCGCGAAGATCTGCGCCGATCTGCTCGGGGTCGACCGGGTGCGGCTGTACCACGACAACGTCCTGTCCAAGGAACCGGGTTGCGGACGCACGCCCTGGCACCATGACGACCACCATTTCCCGCTCGATACCCATGATGTCGTGACGACATGGATCGCCGCCCAGGCCATACCGATCGCCATGGGGCCGCTGGCGTTCGCCGGTCCGATCGACACCCACCGGCTGGTGGCCGGCGTGCCGTTCAACAAGACCGACACGAGCTACGACCGGCATGTGGGACAGTTGTTCCGGCAGCACGAGGTAGCGGTGGACGAAAGCCCCTTCGCGCTGGGGGAGGCGAGCTTTCATCACAATCTGAACTTCCACACCGCCGGGCCGAACCGCACGACACGAAGCCGGATCGTCCTTGCCAACACCTTCTTCGCCGACGGCGCGCGGATCGTCGCGGACCCGACGATCGTGTCGGGCGACTGGCGCAAGTTCATGCCCGGGTGCGAGCCGGGCGGGCTGGCCGAGTCGGATCTGAACCCCGTCTGCTGGCCGGCGGAGCGATCGGCATGACCGGCCAGGCCGGCGATACCTATGCCCGGTCGTGCGATCACTGGTCGGAGGCCAGCCGCGCGGAGATGGACGCCTTCTACGCGCTCGCCACCGACGACTATCGTCACCTGGCCGAGGCGAAGGACTGGGCGACATGGCTCGCCGATCGGCAGCGCGCGGCCGGGAACCGTCCGCTCAGGCTGCTGGACGTCGCCTGCGGGTCCGGCAAGTTCCCGACGGCGCTGCGACGGCATGCGGGCGTCGAGGACGCGGGCATCGGCCCGATCGACTACGACCTGCTCGATCCGTCCGCCTTCTCGATCGCCGAGGCCCGCGCCGCGCTCGGCCTGCCGTTCGTCCCGGCTGCGGAGTTCGAGACGCCGCTGCAAGGCTTCACCACCCCCGACAGGCCCTATGACATCGTCTGGGCGACGCATGCGCTATACGCGGTGCCGCTGGCCGAGCTGGATGCGGCGATGGAGGCGTTCGTGCGTGCCATCGGCGGCATCGGCTTCATCGCGAACGCGATGGCCGACAGTCACTACATCCGCTTCTACCGCGTCTTTCTCGACAGCTTCCGTGGCGGCGAGGGAGAGGCGTACCGGACCGGCGAGGAGATCGCGGCATCGCTTCGCCGGCTCGGCGCCAGCGTGGAGGTACAGGAGGTCGCCTATTCGCAGAAGTCCGACGACGACGCGGTGGTTGAGGGTTATCTTCAGCGGTGCGCGTTCGACGACACGGTCCCGCTTGCCTCCATGCGGTCGACCGGGCCGCTGGCCGCCTATCTGGAAGGCTGCCGCAGCGGGGGCGGCTGGCGTTTCGAGCAGCGCGTCGCGATGCTCTTCGTGACGCCCTGACCGACGTGCTCCACCTCGGTGCGCTCCACCCCGGCCGGGAAACCACGCTCGACACCGACTGGACGCGCGCGGTCGCCCGCGGATCGTGGCCGGATGCCGCCGCAGTGCGCGACCATCTGAAGACGGTGCACAAGGCCCATGCCGGTTTCACGGAGTCCTGCGCGACGTCCTGCCTCGATGCGGATGGACGCGACAGCTACGATTGGCTGGCGGACGCGGCCGACGGCACCGCCAGCGCCGACATACTGGATCTCGCCTGTGGGTCCGGCGTGCTGCTGGAGCGACTGGCCCTGCGTCATGCCGACGCGCGGCTCGCGGGCGTGGACATGAGCGCCGACGAACTCGCATTGGCGGAACGACGGCTCGGACGCGACCGAGTCGTCTTGCATCGCTCCATGGCGCAGGACCTGGCTTTCCTGGCCGACGGCTCGACGGACGTGGTGCTGTGCCATTGGGCGTTGACGCTGATGCAGCCAGTCGTTCCCGTGCTGGCGGAAATCGCACGCGTGCTGACGCCGAGCGGCACGTTCGCGGCGATCGTCGACGGCCCGGTCGACATCGCGCCCGGCTATGCGGAGATCGAGGCGCTGATCTCCGGCCATGTGCGGCGCGCCTATCCCCGATATGGCGCCGTCGATCTCGGCGACCCGCGCATCCGCCAGACCGGTACGCTGAACGACCTTCTGCGCGTCGCCTTTCCAGGCGCCCGCGTCGAGATCGAGGCGAACGTCGTCTCCACGACGGCCGAGCCCGAGGCGCTCGCGCGCCAGGCTTCCAGCTTCTTCTACTCGGTCTTCATGCTGTCGCCGGACGAGCGGGGGGTCATGCTGGCGGAGCTGACCGGACTGTTCGCGCGGCGGGGACCGCGCGCATCGTTTCACATGCCGATCAACCGACTGGTCGTCGCCCGCTGACGTCGCGCCGACCCGGTCCGGTCCGCGCCGAAGCGGGTGACAACTTCCTGTTTTATGAAGCTTTGCCACGTCGATCGGGAACCGAGCCGCCCGTGCGGGTATTACCCACGAACACGGACGCGCCGCCACTTTCCGCTCCGCTCGTCAGCCTTGAAGGAACGACATGCCCGACGCCAAGCACATCTACACGCAGTCGCTGCAGAACACCCATGCGGCGGAGCACCAGGGTCTCCAGCAGCTGGAACTGCAGGTGAAGGGCCTGGACGACTATCCGGACTATGCCGCACTGCTCCGGCAGCACGCCGGGACCACCAAGCAGCAGCTCGCCCGTATCGAGCAGGCGCTGACGGAGGTGGGCGGCAGCCCCGCAGCACTGCGGGAGGGAGTGACCACTGCGGTCGGCACCGTCGGCGCGGCGGTCCACGGCGTCATGCCCGACGCGACCCTGAAGAACCTCTTTGCCGGCTACGCCTTTCAGGGCGAGCAGATCGCGGCGTACACATCGCTGGCGGTGATCGCAACGGCCGCAGGCCATGCGGCGCACCAGGGATGGATCGAGGAATCGTTACAGGAGGAAAAGGCGGCGGCGGCCGGGGTCGAGGCGATCATCGAGTCCGTCACGCTCCGTTTCCTGGCCAAGCAGCAGGGGTGACGTGACGATCCGCGGTCCGGCCGACCGGATCCCGGCATTGTGCCGGGTCCGGGATCGCGGAAACTATTTTGCATGACAACGGGCTGGTCGACGCCCTGATACCGACAGAGCTCGTCGTGCGGGCCTGCAGCGACGGGCGTTGTGGTTGGATGGTCGCTCACCCCACCCATCCCCCTAACCGATCCTTCATCATGCCGCGATAGATGGCACGGGATGTTCCAGGATCCGAAAATCCTCAATCAACAACAACTTGACGCAAGCGCGCGCGAGATCGGACAGCTGGCGATCGACTGCACGGACGCCGCGGGAGAGATGCTGAGCGTAACGGACAGCATCGCGACGCAGCTCGTCGCGCTGGACGACCTCAACACCGTCATCGTCGATCTTCAGCGCAAGCAGACCGCCATCACGCAAGCGACGGACATTACCCGGTCGCTGTCGGCGGAGACCCTCGACAGGCTGTTGCAGAGCCACGACACGGTCAAGCTGTCGATTGCCGAGTTCGGCAAGCTGACCACGCTGGTCACGCAGTTGGGGTCGCGGATGGTCCGGTTCGACGACGCCATCGTCAAGGTCGGCGATGTCGTCGGAGCGATCGAGTCGATCGCGCGCACGACCAGGATGCTGGCGCTCAACGCAACGATCGAGGCGGCGCGTGCCGGCGAGGCGGGCCGCGGTTTCGAGGTAGTCGCCGCCGAGATAAAGCGCCTGTCCCGCGACACCAGCGCGGCGACGCAGACCATCAAGAGCACGGTCGAGGCGTTGACGGGAGAGGCGAGCGACTTCGTCTCCAGCGTCAAGGAGGGCGTCCGCAGCAGCCGCCAGGCGGAAGACCAGTTCGCCATCGTTTCCCGCGCGATGACGGAAGCGGCGGACCTGGTGGGATGCGTGCGCGAACAGGCCGCCGACGTCACCGAACACGCGGCGGACATCCGGTCGAACGTCGACGAGGCGACCGAGCGTCTGCGCGGCTATTCGGCGGCGGCCGGGCTTCACGCGGACATGATCGAGAAGACGCGCGCCAAGGTCCTGCGGATGGAGGTCACGTCGAACGGCGCCTTCAACGACGCGGTACAGGCCGGCGCGCTTACCGACGACCACGGGTTCATCGACCTCGCCACGGGCCAGCGCGACCGGTTCGTCGCATTGACGCAAGAGGCGCTCGCGTCGGGCGCGCTCGACCTGGAGATGCTGTTCGATCGCGACTACCGGCCGGTCCCGGGATCGGCCCCCGAGCGGTTCACGTCGAGACTGACCGCCTTCGCCGACCGGTGCTGGGCGCCCGAGCTGGAGCGGTTCGTCGCGAGCTCGCCGGCCATATTGTCGGCAGCCTGCACGGACGCGAACGGGTTCCTTCCGACCTGCACGTCCGAATATAATCGACCGCCGACCGGCGACTACGACCACGACGACAGATGGTGCCGCCACGGCCGGATCCTGTTCGGTGATCTGGACAAGGTGGCAAAGGCGAGCACCGCGCCGTTCTTCCTGTTCGTATACCGCCGCGGCGCCGGCAACGGGAACTACCGGGTCGCGCGCAACGTCGCCATCCCGATCGTCATCCACGGCCGGCGCTGGGGCGACTTCGAGTGTTCGTACATATGTGACTAGGCGTCGGGCGCCGTCGCCGACGCGGTCGTCGTCCATCCGGGTACGACCGCTATGCCCCTTCCAGTTCCCGCATCAGCACCCGCACCGCGTCGTCCACGTCGCGGTCGGTGCCGCGCAGCTCCTCGATCCGGCGCACCGCATGGATCACCGTCGAATGGTCGCGCCCGCCGAACCGCCGGCCGATCTCGGGTAGCGAGCGGGTGGTCAGCCGCTTGGCGAGGTACATGGCGATCTGGCGCGGGCGGGCGATTGCCCGCGCGCGCCGCTCGGAGACGAGATCGAGCGGCTTCAGCTCGAAATGGCGCGAGACGAGCTTCTGGATGTCGTCGATGGTCACCCGCCGCTGCCCGCCGCGCAACACCTCGCCAAGCGTCGCCACCGCGAAGTCGAGGTCGATCGCCTCGCCGGTCAGGTGCGCATAGGCGACGACGCGGTTGAGCGCGCCCTCCAGCTCGCGGATGTTGGCATGGATGCGATTGGCCAGCAGGTCCAGCACGTCGACGGGCACCGCGCCGGCGTCGGGCAGGTCGGCGAGCTTGCGGTCGAGGATCGTGCGGCGCAGTTCCGAGCCCGGCGGCTTGATGTCCGCCACCAGCCCCACCGCCATCCGGCCGAGGATGCGCGCCTCCACCCCGTCCAGCGCCTGCGGACAGCGGTCGGCGGAGATCACCAGCCGCTTGCCCGCCGCCATGATCTCGTTGACCGTGTGGAAGAACTCCTCCTGCGTCGCGTCCTTGCCGGCGATGAACTGGAGGTCGTCGATCAGCAGCAGGTCCGCCGAGCGCAGCCGCGCCTTGAACGCGAAGGTATCGCGCGCGCGCAGCGCCTGCACGAACTCGAACATGAACCGCTCGGCCGACATCGCCAGCACGCTCGCGCCGGGACAGGCGGCGAGGAACGCGTGGCCGATCGCGTGCATCAGGTGGGTCTTGCCCTGCCCCGTGCCGCTGTGGAGGAACAGCGGGCTGAACCGCGGCACGCCCGGCTCGGCGAGCGCCCGCGCCGCGTTGAAGGCAACCCGGTTCGAGGCGTCGACCACGAACCGGTCGAACGTCAGCCGGGCATCAAGCGCCGGCCGCTCCGCCGGTTCCGCCGGAGCGGCGGCGGCGGTGACAGGCTGCGACGTGGCGGCCGGGCGACC
>NZ_CAHJWW010000095.1 GCF_903643035.1 Sphingomonas bacterium
CCGCCTCCGCCTTCGCGCGCGCCGAGGCCACGCCGCGCGACATGGCGCAGATGTTCGTCGCCGCCGCGCGCGCGCTCGGCGTCCCCGCGCGCTACGTCTCGGGCTATTCGCTCGACGCCGAGGACCACCGCCCCGCGCCGCACGGCTGGGCGGAGGCGCATGTCGAGGGGGTCGGCTGGATCGGTTTCGATCCCTGCCTGGGCCTCAGCCCGGAGGAGCGCCACGTCCGCGTGGCGGCGGCGCTGGACGCGGCGGGCGCGGCCCCGGTTGCGGGGTACAGGCTGGGCGAGGGCCGCGAGGTGCTGGATGTCGACGTGAGCGTGCAGGGGGAGGAATAGGCCCACATCCCGCCATGCCAGCGAACGCTGGCCTCCCGCGGGTAAAGGTGCGGCGCTGTTCCAGAGCGACCCCAGCGTTCGCTGGGGTGACGATGCGTCGTCATGCCAGCGAACACTGGCATCGCTCCGAGCGGAAGGACTCACCCAAGCCATGCCTCGCCCCGGCTACACCTACATCATGACCAACAAGCCGCACGGCGTGCTGTACACCGGCGTTACCGCGTATCTGGCGGAGCGGATCGACCAGCATCGCGGCGGGCGCGGCTCGGCGTTCTGCCGTCGCTATGGTCTTAACCGGCTCGTGCTGGTCGAGCAGCACGACTCGATCGAACATGCCATCGCGCGCGAGAAGGCGCTGAAGGCGTGGCGGCGCGAGTGGAAGATCCAGCTGATCGAGGCGGCCAAGGCCGAGTGGGACGATCTGTTCGACCGGATCGCATGGGGCTGAGCGACCCCAGCGTTCGCTGGGGTGACAAACAGCCGTCATGCCAGCGAACGCTGGCATCTCGTGCCGGGCGCGTGCTTGAGCGGGTATCAGCCTCGGCGGGTCGACCCCAGCTTTCGCTGGGGTGACGATGTACCCTTCTCAATCCTCCGCCAGCCGCGACCAGCCCGCCGGACCCAGCACCTCGATCGGGCGATAGCGCACCTTGTACGCCATCCGCGCCGACCCCTTCACCCAATAGCCGAGGTACACATAGGACAGCCCGGCATCGTGCGCGCGCAGGATGTGGTCCATGATGATGAGGTTGCCCAGCGCCGGCCGGCTCTCCCCCGTCGCGCCGTCGCTGCCGCCGCCACCCCCGCTCCCGGCGTCGAAGAAGCTGTAGATCATCGACAATCCGTCCGCCTGGCGGTCGGTCAGGCAGGCGCCGACCAGCCGGCCGGGCGCGCCGCCGGACCCGCGTTCGCGATATTCCATCACCACCGAGTCGACCGGGGACTGCTCGACCATGTCGGCATAGTCCTCCTCGTCCATCGTCGCCATGCCGCCGCCGGGATGCCGCGCGGCGAGATAGCGGCGCAGGAGGCGGAACTGCTCGTCGGTCGCCCAGGGGCGGCAGGCCGTGACGTCCAGGTCGCCGTGGCGGCGCAGCAGCCTGCGCTGGCTGGCGCTGGGACGGAACTCGCCGGCCACCACCCGGACGGACACGCAGGCGGAACAGCCGGCGCAGCTCGGGCGGTACGCGACCCCTTGCGAGCGGCGGAAGCCGATCCGGCCCAGCGCGTCGTTCAGCTCGGCGGCATGCGGGCCGTTGAGCTCGGTGAACACCTTGCGCTCCTGCCGGCCCGGCAGATACGGGCAGGGCGCCGGGCTGGTGACGAAGAAGCGCGGGAAACGGAAGGGCGCGGTCACCGCGGATCAGGCCTCGTGCATGGGCGTGGGCGCCTCCGGACATGCTTATGCAAAGCGGCGCGCGTCCTGCAAAGCGGCTTTACCACGAAAGACGACGGATGATGCCATCCGGGCGGGATCACTCCAGCTCGACCTGGCCGACGGCATAGCCCGCCTCGCGCAGCGCCGCGATCAGCCGGTCGAGCGCGGCGCGGTCGCGCGCCTCGCACTCGATGTCGGTGATGAGGCCCTTGGCGGGCAGCAGGGTGAAGACGCGCTGGTGGTACACCTCGATGATGTTGATCCGCTGCTGGTCGAAGATGCGCGCGACGTTGAACAGCGCGCCCGGCTGGTCCTGCAACGTGATCCGCAGCCGCGCGAGCCGCCCCGACCGCGCGAGGTCGCGCAGCAGGACGTTGGCGAGCAGCCGCGTGTCGATGTTGCCGCCGCACAGCACGACGCCGACGGTGCGCCCCGCGAACCGTTCCGGCTGCGCGATCAGCGCGGCGAGCCCGGCGGCGCCCGCGCCCTCGACCACCGTCTTCTCGATCTGGAGCAGCAGGCTGACCGCCTTTTCCAGGCTGCGTTCGCTGACCAGCAGTATCTCGTCCACCAGCTCGGCGACCATGGCGCTGGTGACGACGCCCGGCTCCTTGACCGCGATCCCTTCCGCCAGCGTGTCGCCCGCGCACGGCATGTCGGTGCCGTTCAGCCGGTTGAACATCGACGGGAACAGCTCCGCCTCCACGCCGATCACGTCGATCGGGTGGCCGCCGGGCGCGGCGGCGGCGGCGCGCGCGACGACCGCCATGCCGCTGATGAGGCCGCCGCCGCCGATCGGCGTGACGAACGTGTCGATCGCGGGCACGTCCTCCAGCATCTCGATCGCGACGGTGCCCTGCCCGGCGATCACGCGCACGTCGTCGAACGGGTGGACGAAGGTATAGCCGCGCTCCGCCTCCAGCACGCGGGCGTGCGCGTATGCGTCGTCGAACGTCTCCCCGTGCAGCACGACGGCGGCGCCATGGCCTTCCGTCTGCGTCACCTTCGTGATCGGGGCGTTGGTCGGCATCACGATCGTCGCCGGCACGCCCAGCCGGTGCGCGTGGTACGCGAGGCCCTGCGCGTGATTGCCCGCCGACGCCGCGATGACGCCCTTGGCGCGCTGTTCCGGCGGCAGCTGCAGCAGCGTGTTGAGCGCGCCGCGTTCCTTGTATGCGGCGGTGAACTGGAGGTTCTCGAACTTCAGATAGACCTGCGCGCCGGTCATCTGGCTGAGCGTGCGGCTGACGAGCGTCGGGGTACGCACGATCGACTCGCGGATGCGGACATGCGCCGCCCGGACGTCGTCGATCGTGACGGGCTGGGCCAGAGGCTCGCGGGCAAGGGTCGCCACCATTTTCTCCGTTCGCCCCTGGCTTGTCTAAGGGCCGTGCCTGTCGAAGGGCCGTGCTTCTTCGCGTCCGGGGAGGGACGGGGCGTCGACAAGCCCGGCCCGGACGGGAAGTGAGGCGCGGCCTAGATCATATGGCGGGACGAGGAAACACGCCTTATGCCCCGCCCATGCTCAAGCCCGCCATCGTCGCCTCCTCGCTCGTCGCCGCCTCGCTTCTTTCCGGTGCGCCGGCGCAGGCGCGGCGCGCGCCGCCTCCGACGCCCGCGGACGCGCCCGCGTCGGCCGGCGCGCTGGTCGACGACGTCGACGGCATGACGGTCGACGGGCAGGGCCATGTGACGCGTTTCACCGGCCTGCTGCTGAGCCCCGCGGGGCGGGTCGTGCGGCTGCTGGGCGCGAAGGACAAGCGGCCCGACCGGCTCGACTGGCGAGCGGACATGAAGGGGCGGGTGATGCTGCCCGGCTTCATCGACGCGCACGGGCATGTCATGGAGATGGGGTTCCGCGCGCTGGAGCTCGACCTGTCGGACGCCGTGTCGCTTGCCGACGCGCAAGGCCGGATCGCCGCCTATGCCGCCGCCAACCCCGATCGCAAGTGGATCGTCGGCGGTGGCTGGAACCAGGAGAAATGGGGGCTGGGCCGCTTCCCCACGGCCGCCGAGCTCGACCACGCGGTCGGCGACCGGCCGGTGTGGCTGACGCGGGCGGACAGCCATGCCGGCTGGGCGAACACCGCCGCGATGCGAGCGGCCGGCGTCACCGCGCGGACCGTCGCGCCGGCAGGCGGCCGGATCGAGAGGGCGGACGGGCAGCCGGCGGGCGTCTTCGTCGACGCCGCGCGCGAGCTGGTGGAGAAGGCGGTGCCCCGGCCCGCCCCCAAGGACCGCGACGCCGCGTTCCTGAAGGCGCAGGCGATCCTGCTCGGCTATGGCGTCACCGCCACGGCGGACATGGCGATGTCGATCGACGACTGGCTTTCCTACCGGCGGATGGGCGATGCGGGCGCGCTTCGCGTGCGGCTGATGACCTATGGCCTGGGGGTCGAGACGGCGGTGCAGATCGGGGGCACGGGGCCGACGCCGTGGCTGTACGACGATCACCTGAGGATGGGCGGGGTGAAACTGTTCGCCGACGGCGCGCTCGGCTCGCGCGGCGCCTGGCTGAAGGCGCCCTATGCCGACGCGCCCGGCCAGACCGGCGCCGGGTTCATGTCCGACGACGTCATCCGCAACCGCATGAGCCGCGCGGCCATGGACGGCTATCAGGTCGCGGTCCACGCGATCGGGGACCGCGCGAACGCACAGGTGCTGGCCGCGATCGACGAGGTGAGCGAGACCTACAAGGGCGACCGGCGCTGGCGGATCGAGCACGCGCAGATCGTCGATCCCGCCGACCTGCCAAGGTTCGCGCAGCACGGCATCGTCGCCTCGATGCAGCCGACCCATGCGACGAGCGACCGGCGGATGGCGGAGGCGCGGCTAGGCCCGGATCGGCTGGCGGGCGCCTATGCCTGGGCGACGATGCTGAGGAATGGCGTGCCGCTGGCGTTCGGGTCCGACTTCCCGGTGGAGAAGCCCGACTGCTTCGCCGGATGGGCGGCGGCGATCACTCGGCAGGGCGCGGACGGCGAGCCGTTCGGCGGCTGGCAGCCGCAGGAGCGCGTGACGCGCGAGCAGGCGTGGTGGGCGTTCACGGGCGCGGGCGCCCGCGCCGGCTTCGCGGAACGGGAGTTCGGCACGCTGGAGCCCGGCCAGATGGCGGACTTCATCATCGTCGACCGCGACCCCATGCTCGCGAGCCCCACGGACCTGCGCGCGACAAGGGTGGAGGAAACGTGGGTGGGGGGACGCAAGGTGTGGACGCGGGGGTAGCATCCGAAGTTTTCCCGATGGGTTTGGCACGGGAGGTTTGCCCGGCTGTCGGGAGCGGGAGGCGGCGACTACCAGACGCGCGGGCCGGGCGAGAAAGCCGCCGGCCGGCTCCCGGGGCGACTCCCGGGCCTCTCTGGAGACACGCCATGCTTCGTTTTCCCGCCGCCCCGGCGATCGCCGCGGGCCTGCTCTGCGCACCGGTCGCCGCCCACGAACAGGCGCCCGCGCCAGGCACGCCCATCACGCTCGTCGTCTGGGCGAAGCGGGTGGGACAGGCGCTCGACACGCAGATGGCGAGGACGCGCGGTCCGCTGGGCCGGGAACGGCCGAGCGGCGTGGTCAGGATCAAGTTCAACTGCAGCGACAGCGGCAGGCCGAGCGACGTCTCCGTCTACAGGAGCTCGGGCAATCCGTGGATGGACCGCGCGGCGCTCCAGGCGGTGCGGCAGGTCGCCACCCTGCATCCGCTGGCCGACGGCATGAGCCATCGTCAGCGATACGTCGCCACGCTGCTCTTCGCGAACAGCCAGGACGATCTCGACCGCGACATGGTGAAGATCCGTGCGGAGCAGCTCAAGGGCAACGCCTGGTTCAAGGGGCCGGCCGGCATCGCGCTCCTCGACCCGGTCGCCGACGCCCCCGCGGGCTGAGGCGGGCCGTCCGCCCGCGCCGCCGCCGCCCTGCTACTCCTCCAGAAGGCCGAGCAGGGCGGCGCGGACCATGAGCTGCGACCGGTTGCACGCGTTCAGCTTCATGCGGGCATGTTCGACATAGGTCTCGACCGTCTTGTGGGTGATGCCGAGGACAAGCGCGATCTGCTTGGAGGACTGGCCCGTTCCCACGAGACGTACCACCTGCGTCTCACGGGTGGTGAGCAGGACATCCTTCCCATTGTGCATCCGTCTTCCCCTAAATCGCCAGATCGTTTCGCGTACAATATCATGCCGCATTGACAATGTTGATCGACACCGATCAATGACCGGCAAGAAGTACGATGGCCCGGTCGACGCGGCCGTCAGTCGTTACGATATCGTCATCTTGCGACATGGCTGGCCCTGTTCATGGTCGGCGGACTAGAACACTCTTCCTGACCGAAAGACAAGACAGTTTCACGACATCGCGATCATGGCGAGGTCGTCGGGATCATGGGGCGGGAGCGTCTATACTCGGGCGGCGGGCGCGACGGATCGGTGTCCAGGCGACGCGGGATGGTCGCGCGGGTTCGACCCCTGTGTGGGCAACGATGACGATGTTGCGCGCGGCGGCCGGGATCGCGGGCGGGCGCGTCGCGGCACCGCAAGGTGCCGGCGGGCCGGTGGCGCTCGGGGACGGGAAGGGGGGAGGAGTCGTCGGGCGTCGGTGTGCCCGGACGCGGCGGTTCAGGCCATCTTCGCCGTCCTGACGCCTTCCGCCGCCGCCTCGTCCGGCTCGCGCAGCACATAGCCCCGGCCCCAGACGGTCTCGATGTAGTTCTCGCCGTCGCAGGCGAGGCTCAGCTTCTTGCGCAGCTTGCAAATGAAGACGTCAATGATCTTGAGCTCGGGCTCGTCCATCCCGCCGTAGAGATGGTTCAGGAACATCTCCTTGGTCAGCGTCGTGGCCTTGCGAAGCGACAGCAGCTCCAGCATCGCATATTCTTTGCCGGTCAGGTGGACGCGCGACCCGTCGACCTCCACCGTCTTGGCGTCGAGGTTCACCGCCAGCTTGCCGGTGCGGATCACCGACTGCGAATGGCCCTTGGACCGGCGGACGACCGCCTGGATGCGGGCGACCAGCTCCTCGCGGTGGAACGGCTTGGTGACATAGTCGTCGGCGCCGAAGCCGAACGAGCGGACCTTGCTGTCCATCTCGTTGACGCCCGACAGGATCAGCACCGGCGTCGACACTCGCGCCACGCGCAGCTTCTTCAGCACGTCGTAGCCATGCATGTCGGGCAGGTTCAGGTCGAGGAGGATGATGTCGTAGTCGTAGAGCTTGCCAAGATCGAGGCCCTCCTCGCCGAGGTCGGTCGTGTAGATGTTGAACCCCTCCGCCGTGAGCATCAGCTCGATCGCCCTCGCGGTGGTGGGCTCGTCCTCGATCAGCAGCACGCGCATCGACCTGTTCCCCCGTCCGCGGTTCGCTCGGCGCTGGTCGTCCGTCGCGTGCCCGCCCTGATCCATTAACCACACACGCTGTGAAGGAAAAAGGTTAATTCGATCCTAACCGGCGGCGTCGGAAGCGGGAGGGGCGCTACCGCAGGGGGGCGGGACGCTCCGCATGGGGGATGTCCTCCCCCAGCACCTCGCGCAGGTACAGGCTGCGCACCAGCGTGAAGATCACGACCAGCAGCGCGGCGGAGAAGAACAGCCCGAACACGCCGAACACCGCGCTGATGCCCAGGATCGCGAACAGCGTGATCGCGGGCGGGATCGAGATCACCCGGTTGGTGACGAACGGCGTGATGAAGTTCGACTGGACGACGCGGACCAGCGCATAGGTGGCTAGCGTCCCCAGCACCGGCCCCGTGCCCGCGGTCGCGGCGAGGCCCAGCGCGGGCAGCATCGCCGCGGTCGGGCCGACATAGGGGATGAACTCCGACAGGCCCGCCAGCAGGCCGAGCGCGGCGGCCGAGGGGACGCCCGCGATCCACAGGCCCAGCCCGATCAGGACGCCCATCGTCGTCATCTGGATCAGCTGCGCGCGCAGCCACAGCTTCAGCGTCGCGGCGGCGTCGAGCAGCGCGTCGTCCACCGCCGCCCGCTTGGAGGGGGGCACCAGCAGCAGGAAACCGCGCTCGTAGACGCCGGGATCGGCGGCGAGGAACAGCGCGCCGACGAGCAGCAGGAGGAAGTTGAGCACCAGCTCGCCCCCGCCCAGCACCAGCCCGGACAGGTCGCGCGCCACCTTCGACCCGGCGTAGGCGGAGTTGACCGCGCTCACCAGCTTGGCGCCCATCGGCGTCTGCGACAGCCAGCGCGACAGCTGCGCGAGCAGTCCGGGCAGCTGGGTGACGAGCGCGTTGACCTGCGCCCCGAACTGGATGCCGAACAGCCAGAACAGGAACCCGATCAGCGCCAGCACGCTGGCGATGCCCGCGCCGAGCGACAGCCTGGCGGAAAACCGGAGCCAGTCGCGATAGAGCTCGGCAAGCGCGTGGATCGCGATCGCGCCCAGGATCGCGCCGAACGCCAGGATCAGCAGGTCGCCCATCCTGTAGAGCGCCGACGCCAGCGCGATCAGCAGGACGACGATGCCGACCCGCCGCACGAACCGCGCGTCGTCCGCATCCGGCGCGAGACGGCCGCGGCGGGCGTCCGGCGAGGCGATCGGTGGGGTGATCGGGGCGGCGATCGGTGCGGCGGCGGGGGGCGTCGTGTCGGTCACGACCCGCTGGTGACAGATCGTGCGGGCCGACGCGAAACGTTTTCATCGTCGCGCATTCACCCGCCGCCCCCGCGCCACCATATGACCGGCCTGCAAGGAGGCTCAGCATGATCGACAAGCGACCGTTCGCCACTCTTGGCCACGCCGATCACGGCTGGCTCGACGCGCGCCATCATTTCTCGTTCTCCGGCTACCAGGATCCCGCGCGGATGGGCTGGGGCGCGATCCGGGTGTGGAACGACGACCGGATCGGACCGGGGACCGGCTTTCCCGCTCACCCGCATCGCGACATGGAGATCATCACCTATGTCCGCTCGGGCGCGATCACCCATGAGGACTCGATGGGCAACAAGGGGCGCACCGGGGCGGGCGACGTGCAGGTGATGAGCGCGGGCAGCGGCGTTCGTCACGCGGAATACAATGGGGAGGACGAGCCGACGACGCTGTTCCAGATCTGGATCGAGCCGCGCACCCGTGGCGGCGCGCCGGGCTGGGGCGCCCGGCCGTTCCCCAAGGGCGACCGGGCCGGCCGCTTCGTCACGCTGGCGAGCGGCTTTGCCGACGACCCGGACGCGCTGCCGATCCGCGCCGACGCGCGCATGCTCGGCGCGACGCTGAGGGCGGGCGAGACGCTGACCCATGTCGTCGGCGACGGCCGGCACGCCTATCTGGTCCCCGCCACCGGGGCGGTGACGCTGGACGGGGTGCGCGTCGACGCGCGGGACGGCGCCGGCCTGACGGCGGGATCCGTCACCATCACCGCGATCGAGGACAGCGAGATCGTCCTCGTCGACGCCGACTAGCTGCTTGCCTCGTGTCCGGGCCGTCACGTCCGGGCGGGGCCGGGGGGTCGGCGGAAGAGGCCGGCTCCTTTCGTCCGGGTCGGCGTTGTCGCGCCCATGAAGCTGTTCCATGTCAGCGACGTGCATTTCGGCGCGGAGGACCCGGCCGCGATCGCCTGGTTCGCTGCCTGCGTCGCCGCCGAACGACCCGACGCGGTCATCATGACGGGGGACCTGACGATGCGCGCGCGCCGCGACGAGTTCGCGCGCGGCGCGGCGTGGCTGGAGGCGCTGGGCGTGCCGGTGACGGTGGAGATCGGCAACCACGACATCCCCTATTACTCGGACCCGTTCGGCCGGCTGGTGCGCCCGTACCGCCGCTACCTGGCGGTGGAGCGGATGATCGAGCGGTCGCTGGCGCTGCCCGGCGTGACGGTGGTGCCGCTGCGCACCGTCGCGCGGCTGCAATGGCGGATCGACCAGTCCAAGGGGCAGGTGTCCCGCCGGTCGCTGGCGCAAGCGGCCGCGGCGATCCGCGCCGCGCCGGCGGGCGACCTGATCCTGGTCGCCGCGCACCATCCGCTGGCCGGGCGGGAGGAGGACGAGGAGATCGACACGGTGGGCGGC
>NZ_CAHJWW010000096.1 GCF_903643035.1 Sphingomonas bacterium
ATCGGGCGGCCACGCCGGCGCGATCGCCGGCGATCGCGGCGGCCATGGCCCGACGGTGCGCGTCGCGCGCGGCAATTCAGTGACCGAAGTTCCGGTCGGGGGGACCAACTAAGATGCGTATCGCAAGCCTGCCGCTCGCGCCGGCGATCGCTGTCGCGCTGATAGGTGCCGCCGCCGTCCCGGTGATCGCCGGCCCCGGCCGGTCCCAGCATCCCCGCCAGACCGCCGGCATCGCATCAATGCCGCCCGGCACGCAGCATCCGACGCTCGAGACGCGGCTGTCGATCGGCGAAGGCCAGCTCATCACGCTGCCCGCCGCCGCCGCGAACGTCTGGATGTCGAACCCCGACGTGGCGGACGTCTACATCAACAATCCGCGCCAGGTGCATCTGTTCGGCAAGAGCTTCGGCGAGGCCACCATGTTCGCGGCCGGTGCGAACGGCGCGATCATCTATTCGGCCTCGATCCGCGTCAGCCAGAACATCACGTCGGTGGACAAGATGCTTCAGGTGGCGATGCCCGGTACGCAGATTCAGGTCGTGATGGTGGGACAGATGGCGGTGCTCACCGGCACGGTCGGGTCCCCCGACGACGCCGCGACCGCCAAGCAGCTCGTCACCGCCTATCTCAATCCCGGCGTGGACGTGTCGGCGGCGAACTCGGCGCTGAAGATCGGCGTCATCAGTCGGCTGAAGACGGCGACGCCGTTGCAGGTGAACCTGCGCGTGCGGTTCGCGGAGGTCAGCCGCAGCTTCGTCAAGAGCATTGGGGTGAACCTGACCAATCGGGCGAGCGGCAACCCGATCTTCAGCATCAGCCGCGGCCGGCAGGGGACGATCACGACGATACCCGGCAATCCCGTGGCCGGTTATGTGAACGGCGCACCCGTCGATGCGGCGGGTGCGCCGATCGCGACGACGACGACGGGCGGCCTGCCCGGAGATACGCTGTTCACCCAGCCCGGCAACACGGGCATCGGAACGACGCTGGGCCTTGCCGGGCATTTCCTGGGCGCGGACATCCTCTCGTCGCTCGATCTGGGCGAGACGATCGGCCAGGTGTCGACGCTCGCCGAGCCCAATGTCACGACGCTGTCGGGCGAGACCGCGACGTTCCTCGCCGGCGGCGAGATACCGATCCCGGTCAGCCAGGGGCTGGGCGCGGTGTCGGTCGAATACAAGCAGTACGGCGTCAGCATCGCCTATACGCCGACGGTGCTGTCGAACGGGCGCATTTCGCTGCGCGTGCGGCCGGAAGTGTCGCAGCTCACATCGCAGGGCGCGGTCACCATCTCGGGCGCGGTCATCCCGGCGCTCTCCACCCGACGGGTCGAAACGAGCGCCGAGCTCGGCTCGGGCGAAAGCCTGGTGATCGGCGGCCTTCTGCAGAACGATCACAACAATTCGATCACCAAGACGCCGGGGCTGGGCGACGTGCCGATCCTGGGCGCGCTATTCCGCGACAACGCGTTCCAGCGCAACGAGACGGAGCTGGTGATCGTCATCACCCCGTATCTGGTGAAGCCGGTGAACGCGAACGACATCGTGCTGCCGACCGACGGCTATCAGGCGCCGACGGACCTGGCGCGGATCTTCGATGGCAAGCTGAGCGGCGGCCGGACCGGCGGCGACCGGCCCAAGCCGACGATAGCGCCGCCGCCCTCCGCCCCGGCAGGCGGCGTCCCCGCGGGTGGACCCGATGGTCCCGCGCGGCCCGCCATCGGCGCGGTGGCGCCCGTCCCACCCGCCGATCCGGATGCCGAAGCGGCCGATCGCAAGGTCGACAGGCGTGCGAGGAAGAACGGCAAGGCCGTTCCCGCCGCCCCCGGTTTCTCCAGCAACTGATGCCGGCCCGAGGACAGATGACGATGATCCGACGCTCGCTCCTTCTCCTGTCGCTCCCCGCGCTGGCGCTCGCCGGCTGCTCGGGCACCGTCAATCGCGGTCTCGACTCGGTCCACCAGCCGGTCGTGTCGCGCACCGACTATACGTTCGACGTCGGGACCGACGGCGCCGGGCTGTCGCCGGGCGAGGCCGCGCGGCTTGCGGGCTGGATGCGCTCGCTGCGACTCCGCTACGGCGACCGCGTCTCGATCGACGATCCCGCCGGCGATCCGGCCGCGCGAGAGGCGATCGGCGCCGAGGTCGCGCGCTTCGGCCTGCTGCTCGCCGACACCGCGCCCGTCACCGGCGCGCCGGTCGCGGCCGGCACGGCGCGCGTCGTGGTCAATCGCGCGGTCGCCTTCGTGCCGCACTGCCCCGACTACAGCCGCAACGGCAGTCACGAGTTCGCAGGCAGCACGACATCCAATTTCGGCTGCGCCGCCAACAGCGATCTCGCCGCGATGGTCGCCGATCCGGCCGACCTGGTGCGCGGCGAGCCGGGCAGCGGGACCATCGACACGGCCACGAGTTCCCGCGCGATCGACGCCTATCGCAAGGCCGCGCCCACCGGCGGTGGCGGCACGACCATGAAGACCGAGAGCGCCGGCGGCTCGGGCGGAGGCAAATAGCGATGAACGCCCCCTGGAAACCCGCCGGCGCCGGCACGCGCGAACCGTTCGTCGCCTATCTGTGCGACGACAATACGGTCGACACCGTCCGCCCGATCGCGGCGGAGCTCGGCTGGTCCCCCGATCAGGTGAACAAGGGCGGCCTGCGCAACGCGGTCCAGTCGCTGTCGGTATCCGCCAGTCCGCAGATCCTGTTCGTCGACCTGTCGGAGTCGGGCGATCCGCTGGGCGACATCAACGCGCTCGCCGAGGTGTGCGAGCCGGGCACGGTCGTGATCGCGGTCGGGCAGGTCAACGACGTGCGGCTGTACCGCGACCTCGTAGCGTCGGGCATCCAGGACTATCTGCTCAAGCCGCTGCATCCCGATGCGCTGCGCGACGCCTTCACCCACGCGCAGGCGCTGCTCAACGCACCCAAGCAGGTCGAGGCGTCGACCGATCGGCCGCATTGCTCGACGGCGGTGATCGGCACGCGCGGCGGGGTGGGCGCGTCGACGGTCGCGGCCTCGCTCGCGTGGCTGCTCTCGACCCGGGAGGCGCGCTCGACCGCGCTGCTCGACCTCGACGTGCACTTCGGCACCGGCGCGTTGTCGCTCGATCTGGAACCCGGCCGGGGCCTTACCGACGCGATCGAGAACCCCGGCCGCATCGACGGGCTGTTCATCGAGCGGGCGATGGTCCGGGCATCGGACACGCTCGCCGTCCTGTCGGCGGAGGCGCCGATCAGCTCGCCCGTCATCACCGACGGCGCCGCCTTCCACCAGTTGCAGGAAGAGATGCGGGCGGCGTTCGAGACCACGGTGGTCGACCTGCCGCGTGCGATGCTGGTCCAGCATCCGCATCTCGTCGGCGACGTACAGGTGGCGGTGGTCGTCACCGAGCTGACGCTGGCCGCGGCGCGCGACTCGATCCGCATCCTGTCGTGGCTCAAGACGAACGCGCCGGGCACCCAGGTGTTCGTCGTCGCCAATCGCGTCCATGCCGGCGCGCAGCTGGAGATTAGCCGCAAGGACTTCGAAGGCTCGATCGAGCGGAAGATCGACCACCTCGTGCCGTTCGACCAGAAGCTGGCGGCTCAGGCCGCCAAGCTCGGCAAGCCGCTGGCGGAAGCGGGCAAGAGCTCGAAGACCGCGGCTCCGCTGCTGGAGCTCGCCCACGCGGTCGTCAACGTGGGCGACGGCAGCGCGCCCGCGGCGGCGAGCGGGAAGACGCCTGGGAAAACGGGGGCGAGGGGCGCGGGCAAGAGTTCCGCGGGCACAGGGTCGCTGATCGGCAGGTTCGGCGAACTAAGGGGCCTTATGCCCCGCCGCGCGAAGAAGTGACGCGCATGCGCCAGGGGACCGGACCCGGCCGGGCCGGAATCAGTGCTCGGGCTCGGAGCCTGCATCTGCCGGGCGCGACGCGCAGCCGGGGGAGGGACGTCGCGTGCCGTTGATGTCGGTGATGATCGTCTCGCTGGGCGGCCTCGCCGTCGTGGGAATGGTGGCGTCCGCGCTTGCGGGGCCGTCCGCGGGCCGGGCGGGCGACCGCCGCCTCGCGGCCCTGCGGGAACGTCATTCCGCCTCCGCCACCGCGGCGGTCGACTCGCAGCTGCGGCGGATCACCGCCGGGCGCGCGACCCGGATGGACCTGGCGGCCGGGCGGCTGCTGCCCAATGTCGAACAGCTCAAGAAGCGGCTGGCGATGACGGGCAAGGGCTGGTCGGTCGGCAGATACGGCATGGCGTCGGCCGGGCTGCTGCTCCTCGTCACCGCCCTGCTGTGGCTCAAGGGGCTGCCGGTGCTCCTGGCGCTGCTGGTCGGGCTGTTCGTCGGCGCGGGCCTGCCGCACTGGTGGGTCGGCCATACGATCAAGCGGCGGGTGGGCAAGTTCACCGGCAAGTTTCCCGACGCGATCGAGCTGCTGGTCCGCGGCCTGCGATCGGGTCTGCCGATCAGCGAGACGGTGACGGTGATCGGGCACGAGCTGCCCGGCCCGATCGGCGAGGAGTTCCGCGCCGTGTCCGACAAGATGAAGATCGGCCGCACGATGGACGCGGCGCTGCAGGAGACCGCGGACCGGCTCGGCACGCCGGAGTTCCAGTTCTTCGTGATCTCGATCGCGATCCAGCGCGAGACCGGCGGTAACCTGGCAGAGACGCTGGCCAACCTTGCCACCGTGCTGCGCTCGCGCCACCAGATGAAGCTGAAGATCCGCGCGATGTCGTCGGAATCCAAGGCCTCCGCCTATATCGTCGGCAGCCTGCCGTTCATCGTCTTCGTGATGATCTGGTTCGTGAACTCCAGTTATCTCATGCATTTCTTCACCGACCAGCGATTGATGGTCGCCGGTATCGGCGGCTTCGTGTGGATGGCGATTGGCGGCTTCATAATGGCCAAGATGGTGAGCTTCGAGATATGACCCTCACGCCCGCCCTTGGAACTCCGCATCCGACGCTGCTCGGCGTCGACGTGATCTGGTTCGCGACTCTGCTGTCGGGCATCGCCGCCTTCATGGTCCTGCTGGCGATCTATGCCGCGACCAGCGTGCGCGATCCAATGGCCAAGCGTGTCAAGGCGCTGAACGACCGACGCGAACAGCTGAAGGCGGGCATCACCGCCTCCACGTCCAAGCGACGCGCCAAATTGGTCCAGCGCAATGACACCGCCGATCGGATGCGCGTCTTGCTCTCCAGCCTGAAGGTGCTGCAGGACAGCCAGCTGAAGGCCGCGCAGGTCAAGCTGATGCAGGCCGGCATTCGCTCCAAGGAATGGGCGGTCGCCGTGATCTTCGGCCGGATGGTGCTTCCGGTAGTGGTCGGCGGCCTCGCCGCGACATGGGTTTATGGCTTGGACGCGTTTCCGAGTTGGGCGCCATGGAAGCATTCGATGTTCGTCTGTGCCGCGCTCGCGCTCGGCTACAAGGCGCCCGACATCTTCCTGAAGAACAAGATTTCCAAGCGGTCCGACGCGATCCGGAAGGGTCTGCCCGATGCGCTCGACCTGCTGGTGATCTGCGCGGAAGCGGGGCTGACGGTGGATGTCGCCTTCCATCGCGTCGCGCGCGAACTTGGCCGCGCCTACCCCGAACTTGGCGACGAGTTCGCGCTGACCGCAATTGAGCTGGGCTTTCTAACCGACCGGCGCTCGGCGTTCGAAAATCTCGCGACCCGGGTTGCGCTGGATGCAATCAAGGGCGTGACGACGACAATGGTGCAAACCGAGAAATATGGCACTCCGCTCGCCAGCGCGTTGCGCGTCCTATCGGCGGAGTTCCGTAACGATCGCATGATGCGCGCCGAGGAAAAGGCCGCTCGGCTGCCGGCGATCATGACGGTCCCGCTGATCCTCTTTATCCTTCCGACGTTGTTTGTCGTGATCCTGGGACCCGCAGCCTGTTCGATCAAGGATGCGTTCGTCGACGGCGGGCACTGAAGACCGCAAGTGCACTAAGCTAAATTGGTGAAGTTGCTGCGCAGTGACCGACACAGCAAGTAGGTCTGCCAAGTGGAAACCGCCGCATGCAAACGGTGGCTTTGCCGACACCGCTTCGACGCTCTCGGTTCCGGCAACCCGAGCGCGCTATCGTCGTTATCTTGCTATAGCAGGAGGGGCCAATGCTGTTTTCGACTCCAACGCAATTCATCGTGCTTGCACTCGCGCTCGTTGCCGGCTGGCTGCTTGGCCTCGCCAGTCATTCAGGTGGCCGCAAGTGGAAGGACCGCTACGCAAGAGAGCGCGAGGCCCACGCCGCCGCGCGGCGGGAGGCCGAGGCGAAGCTCGCCGAGGCCAACAGATCGACCACCGATGCTCGCCGCAACACCGACGACCGGCTGATCCAGGCCAACGCTCGCATCGCCGAGCTTGAAGGGGACAATGCCCGGCTCCCGGCCGCACCCGCCGTTGTCCCGCGTACCGGATCGGCGCAGCTTCCCGGCGATACGCCGGCCTATGCCGCCAGCGCGGCGCGACCGGCGGTCCGTACCTCCACGGGCGAAAAGCGCGGCTGGTTCGAACTGGATTAGAAGGGCGGGAAGCTACATGGCGGGCTTGCGCATGGCCGCCTGCGCCGCCGCCAGCCTGGCGATCGGCACGCGATAGGGCGACGCACTGACGTAGTCGAGGCCGATGCGTTCGCAAAAGGCGATGCTCGCCGGATCGCCGCCATGTTCGCCGCAGATGCCCAGCTTGATGCCGGGTCGCGCCGTTCGGCCGCGCTCGGCCGCCAGTTCCACCAGTTCGCCCACGCCGTCGATGTCCAGGCTGACGAACGGGTCCTTGGAATAGATCCCCTGCTCGACATAGGCGCCGAGGAAGCGCGCGGCGTCATCCCGGCTGACGCCAAGCGTGGTCTGCGTCAGGTCGTTGGTGCCGAACGAGAAGAACTCGGCGGTCTCCGCTATCTCGCCGGCCTTCAGCGCGGCGCGCGGCAGCTCGATCATCGTCCCGACGAGATAGTCGACGCCGCGCCCACGCTCGGCGAACACCGCCTGCGCGGTTCGGTCGATCAGCGCCTTCATCAACTCCACCTCCCGGCGGGTCGCGACCAGCGGGATCATCACCTCGGGCACCGGCGCTTCCCCGCGTTCCGCGACGTCGATCGCCGCCTCGAAGATCGCGCGCGCCTGCATCTCGTAGATCTCGGGATAGGTCACGCCCAGCCGGCAGCCGCGATGGCCCAGCATAGGGTTGAACTCGTGCAGTTCGGCGGCGCGGCGACGCAGCGCCTCGACATCCAGGCCGGTCGCCTTCGCCACCTCGGCGAACTCCGCCTCCTCGTGCGGCAGGAACTCGTGCAGCGGCGGATCGAGCAGGCGGATCGTCACCGGCAGCCCGGCCATCACCTCCAGGATGCCGACGAAGTCCGCGCGCTGCTCGGGCAGCAGCTTGTCGAGCGCGGCCCGCCGGCCGGCCTCGTCGTTCGCCAGGATCATCTGGCGGACGGCGGTGATGCGCGCGGCGTCGAAGAACATGTGCTCGGTCCGGCACAGCCCGACGCCCTCCGCTCCGAAGTCGCGCGCGACGCGGCAGTCGGCCGGCGTCTCGGCATTGGCGCGGACCTTCAACCGGCGCGACGCGTCCGCCCATGCCATCAGCGTCCGGAAGTCTCCCGACAGTTCGGGGAGCACGGTCGGCACTTCGCCGATCATCACCTCGCCGGTCGCGCCGTCGATGGTGAGAAGGTCTCCCTCCTTCACCTCGCGCCAGGAAGCACCGGCGCCACAGCGCGCGACCCGCTCCTTCATGTCGATCGACAGCGATCCCGCGCCCGACACGCACGGCCGCCCCATGCCGCGGGCCACCACCGCCGCATGGCTGGTCATGCCGCCGCGCGCGGTCAGTATGCCCCTGGCGGCATGCATGCCGTGTATGTCCTCCGGGCTGGTCTCGGTGCGCACCAGGATCACCGCCTCGCCCGCCGCGGCTCGCTTCTCGGCGGTATCGGCATTGAACACCACCACGCCGCACGCCGCGCCCGGCGACGCGGGCAGCCCCTTCGTCAGCACGTCGCGCGGCGCCTTGGGATCGAGCGTCGGGTGCAGCAGCTGGTCTAGGCTCGCGGGATCGATCCGTCCGATCGCCTCCTCGCGCGAGATCAGCCCCTCGTTCGCCATGTCGACCGCGATCTTCAGCGCCGCCTTGGCGGTGCGCTTGCCCGACCGCGTCTGGAGCATCCACAATTTGGTCTTCTCGACCGTGAACTCGATGTCCTGCATGTCGCGGTAATGCGTCTCCAGGCGATCGAAGACGCTCGCGAGCTCGCCGTACACCTGCGGCATCGCCTCCTCCATCGAGGATGCCTTCGCGCCCGCCTCCTCGCGCGCGGCGCGGGTTAGGTATTGCGGCGTGCGGATGCCCGCGACGACGTCCTCGCCCTGCGCGTTGATGAGGAACTCGCCATAATAGGCGTGCGCGCCCTTGGCGGGATCGCGCGTGAAGGCGACGCCGGTGGCGCTGGTGTCGCCCATGTTGCCGAACACCATCGCCTGGACGTTCACCGCCGTCCCCCAGTCGGCGGGGATGTCGTGCAGCCGGCGATAGACCCTGGCGCGATCGGACTGCCACGATCCGAACACCGCGCCCACCGCGCCCCAAAGCTGATCGTGGACGTCCTGCGGAAACGGCTTGCCCCATTGGTCCCGCACCAGCCGCTGGTACTCGGCGACCAGTTCCTTGAGGTCGGCGGGCGACAGCTCGGTATCCAGCGTCAGGCCGCGGTCCTCCTTGGCCACCTCCAGCGCCTCCTCGAAGGCGCCGTGATCCAGTTCCAGCACGACGTCGGCGTACATCTGGATGAAGCGGCGATAGCTGTCCCACGCGAACCGCTCGTCGTCCGCCGCCCTTGCCAGGCCCTCGACGGTCTCGTCGTTGAGACCAAGGTTGAGCACCGTGTCCATCATGCCGGGCATCGACACCCGCGCGCCCGACCGGACCGACACCAGCAGCGGGTCCGCCGGATCGCCGAACCGATGACCGGTCAGCCCCTCGATATGTGCGATACCGGCGGCGACCTCGGCGCGCAGGCTGTCGGGGAAGTGCTCGCCCTCTTCGTAGTAGCGTGCGCACATCGCGGTCGAGATCGTGAAGCCGGGCGGCACCGGCAGGCCGATCGACGCCATCTCGGCAAGGTTCGCTCCCTTGCCGCCCAGAAGGTTCTTGTTGCCCGCCTCGCCATCGGTGCAGCCGCCGCCGAAGCGGAACACGTACCGATCGTCGGTGGTCTGCGTGTCGGGCCGCTCGTTCACCACAGACGCCATGCCGGTTCTCCAATACTTCGTGTGGACGATTGTGCATCGCAGCGGCCCCGGCGGCAAGTCGGGCGGCCAAGGTCGTCGTTCCGCCGGGACATGCGCCGTACCGTCAGCCCTCGATCCGCGAGAAGTCCGCCACGCCATGCACCGCATCGCGCACGCGGGCGAGCAGCGCCAGCCGGCGCTCGCGGGTTGCGGGATCGGGGTCGTTGACCGTCACCTGGTCGAAGAACGCGTCCACCGGCGCGCGCAACGACGCGAGCGCGGTCATCGCGGCGGCGAAGTCCTCCCGCGCGACCGCGGCGGCGGCGGCGGGCTCCGCCGAGTCGAGCGCGTGAACGAGGGCGGCTTGCGCGGGAGGCTCGTCTCCCTCTCCCGCCGGGAGAGGGAGGGGCCCGCTCGGCGCAGCCGAGTGGG
>NZ_CAHJWW010000097.1 GCF_903643035.1 Sphingomonas bacterium
GCCTTCAACGCGCAGAAGAAGGGCACGATCAACGGCAAGGGCGTGCTCAACAACCGCATCTCCGAGCATATCTTCACGATGCTCGACGCGATCGGCGTGCCCAACCACTTCATCCGCCGCCTCAACATGCGCGAGCAGCTGATCCGCCAGGTGGAGATCGTGCCGATCGAGGTAGTGGTGCGCAACATCGCCGCCGGCTCGCTGTCCAAGCGGCTGGGGATCGAGGAGGGCACCAAGCTGCCGCGCACGATCATCGAATATTACTACAAGGACGACGCGCTCGGCGATCCGATGATCTCCGACGAGCATATCGCCGCCTTCGGCTGGGCGAGCCAGGAGGAGATGCACGACATCTCCGACCTCGCGATCCGGGTGAACGACTTCCTGTCCGGGCTGTTCGCGGGCATCGGCATCAAGCTGGTCGACTTCAAGCTGGAGTTCGGCCGGCTGTTCGACAACGATTTCGGCCGCATCATCCTGGCGGACGAGATCAGCCCCGACGGCTGCCGCCTGTGGGACACCGAGACCAACGAGAGGCTCGACAAGGACCGGTTCCGCCGCGATCTCGGCGGCGAGGTGGAGGCGTATCAGGAGGTCGCGCGCCGGCTCGGGCTGTTGCCTGAAGGCGGCGACCATTCGGTACTCGACCTCGACAGCCATCGCAAGCGGCGGGGGAAGTAGCATGAGGGCGCGCGCATGAAGGTCAGGGTGATCGTGACGCTGAAGCCCGGCGTGCTCGATCCGCAGGGCCGGGCGATCGCGCAGGCGCTGGGCGGGCTGGGCTTCGCGGGCGTCGAGGACGTGCGCGTCGGCAAGCTGATCGAGCTGAGCCTCGCCGACGACGCGGGGCAGGTGGACGAGATGTGCCGGCGGCTGCTCGCCAACCCGGTGATCGAGAACTATCGGATCGAAACGTCCGATGCCCCCGGGACGGGGGCGGCGTGAAGACCGCCGTCGTCGTCTTCCCCGGCTCCAACTGCGACCGCGACCTGGCGGTGGCGCTGGAACAGGTGACCGGCGCCGCGCCCGCGATGGTGTGGCACCGCGAGACGCGGCTGCCCGACGGCGTCGATCTCGTCGGCCTGCCCGGCGGCTTCTCCTATGGCGACTATCTGCGCACCGGGGCGATCGCCGCGCGTTCGCCGATCATGCGCGCGGTGGCGGACGCGGCGGGCAGGGGCATGCCGGTGCTGGGCCTGTGCAACGGGTTCCAGCTGCTCGCCGAGGCGGGGCTGCTGCCGGGCGCGCTGATCCGCAATGCCGGGCTGTCGTTCGTGTGCCGCGACGTCGCGCTGACGGTCGGCGGGACCGCGTCCGCCTTCACCCGCCGCTACGAGCCCGGCGAGACGATCCGCGTGCCGGTCGCGCACCACGACGGCAACTATGTCGCCGCGCCCGAAACGCTCGACCGGCTGGAGGGCGAGGGACGGGTCGCGTTCCGCTATGCCGAGCCCGTGAACGGCTCCGCGCGCGGGATCGCCGGGGTACTGAACGAGGGCGGCAACGTGCTGGGCATGATGCCGCACCCGGAACGGCGGATCGGGGCCGCGCATGGCGGCGACGACGGCCGGCGGCTATTCGAAGGGCTGATGGACCTGGTCGCGTGACCGGCCGGCGGCGCCCGCCCGCACGCCCCATCGCCGCCACACCAGCAGCACGATCGTCGGCCACAGCAGCGTGATCCAGAAATCGTGCCATGAATCGGCCAGATTGCCCTCGTCGGACCCGTGGGTCAGGTCGTAGATCTCGTTCAGCGTCTCCGCGACCAGTAACGCCGCCCACGGCCAGCCGCTCCACGGCGCGCGCCGCAGCGCCAGCGCCGCCAGCGTCAGCACGATCAGGCCGGTCATGATGTGCATCGTGTCGTCCGACAGGCCGAGCGCGGTGCTCAGCCAGACCTTCAGTCCGGTCCAGCCGGGCTGGTCCGCGGCGACGAACGGGAACAGGCGGTGGATCAACGCGGAACCGCCCGGGCGCGCCGTGCGAACGGTGAGAAGTCCGTGCCGTGGTCGAACACGTCGACGCCCTCGGCGCGCTTCAGCCAGCCGACGACCGCATAGGTGACGGGCGTCAGCAGCACCTCCCACCCGACCTTCAGCGCCCATTGGGTCAGCATCACGCGCACGACCAGCGCGTCGGTGAAGCCCGCCGCGTCCGAAAAGGCGAGCGGGTAGAAGATCAGGCTGTCGACGCCCTCGCCCACGACCGTCGAGCCGATCGTGCGCGTCCACAGGTGGCGCCCGCGCGTCCACAGCTTCATCCGGGCCATGACGTAGGAGTTGACGAACTCTCCCGCCCAGAACGCCGCGATGCTGGCGGCGACGATCCGGCCGACCTGGCCGAACACGGTCTCGTAGGCGGCCTGGTTGCCCCAGGCGGGCGCGGGCGGCAGCGCGACGACGACCCAGGCCATGACCGCCATGAACACCAGCGCGGCGAACCCCGTCCACACGACGCGGCGCGCATGGGCATAGCCGTACACCTCCGTCAGGACGTCGCCGATGACATAGCTGACCGGGAAGAACAGGATGCCGGCGCCGAACGGCCACGGACCGACGCCGGGCAGGTCGACGACCGCGACCTTGCCCGCGCCCAGCACGTTCGACAGCAGCAGGATGGCGACGAACGCGGCCATCAGCACGTCGTAGTGGCGGAACTGGCGGACGCTGCCTGCCGATACCGCCTGGGGGTGGGGGCGGGGTCGGCCGTCGATCATGACCATCGCTATGATGCCGGTTCCACTGCGGCGCAATCCGCGCTAACCCACCACCGTCCGCGCCCGTAGCTCAGCTGGATAGAGCACGAGCCTTCTAAGCTTGTGGTCGGTGGTTCGAATCCACCCGGGCGCGCCAATCCCCGCCGGACTTCATGCGCGCACTCCCGATCCGGTCCGCCATCGTCGGCGACCGGACCGGGAGCGGCAGGCTCGATCAGAACTTGACGACGGCGCCGACGTACAGGAACCGGCCGAGCACGTCATACTGGCCGCTTGTGGTCGACGTATCGTAAGCGCCGGCGTTGAGGCCGGTCAGGTCGAGCGGCGGATGCTTGTTGCCGAGATTGGTCACGCCGCCATAGATGTTGAACTTGCTGGTGGCATCGATCCCGAAGCGTAGATCGTGGTACGCCACCACAGGATAGTATTTGAAGTTGGCGTAGTAAGGGTCGCTCGCCGGATTGCCGTTGAGCGCATTGTAGAAGGCGTAGTCGCCGACATATTGGCGGCCGAACCAGCGCACGCGATAGCCGATGGTGAGGATGCCCGTCTTGAAGTCGCCGGTGATCGTGAAACGATCGGCGGGCGTGCCGGCGTTGCTCAGGTCGCGCGTCACATAGCCGGGGCTCGTCGGATCGGTATAGTCGTTGCGCTCCAAGTTGTGCGTATAGTTGCCGCGTACCGACAGACGGCCATAGCTGGAGATGGCGTGGTTGTACGCCACCTCGAAATCGATGCCGCGCGCGCGAAGCTGCGCGAAGTTGATGCCGCCCGAGATCAGCGAGTTCTCGAGGATCTGGAACGGCACTTCGCCACGCGAACCGCCACCCGCGCCGGCGCGCTGGAACAGGGCGCAATACTGGTTGTTCAGACTTGCCAGATCATAGCATTGATTGATGATCGTCTGCGCATCGACCGATGCGATCGCCTGGTTGACCTTGATGTTGAAATAGTCGGCGGTGATCGAAAGGCCGGGCACCCAGTGCGGCGTGAACACGCCGCCGTAGGTGTACGAGTCGGACGTCTCCGCCTGCAGGGTGGGATTGCCGCCGCTGCGGAAACCCAGTGAGTTGGAATAGATGAAGTTGTAGTTCACCGGCCGTCCGGCCGCCGCGCAGTTCGCCTGACGGTTGGTCGGACTGGTGCCCTTGGTGATGTTGTCGGTCGAGCAGGGGTCGTCGATCAGCGCATAGTTCTGGCCGAACGGCGTATAGAGTTCCCCAAGGTTGGGCGCGCGCACCGCGCGCGCATAGCTGGCCCGCAGCGTGAGGTCGCTGATCGGACGCCAGATGCCCGACGCGTTATACGACCACACCGTACCGGCGGTGCTGTTATAACCGGACACGCGAGCCGCGCCGTTGACCGTCAGCTCGCGGACGAAAGGCAGGTCCTTGAGGAGGGGCACGCTGACCTCGGCATAGGCTTCCTTCACCTCCAGCGTTGGCGAGTCGAACGTCGGAATGGCGTTGTAGAAAGTATAGCCCTGCTCGACGAGCGGATCCTGTTGATACCGGTTGGTCTCGCGCCGATACTCGCCCCCGATCGAGAAGCCGATCGGGCCGCCGGGCAGCGAGAACAGCTGCTTCAGGTTGCCGGACACGAAGGCGCTCGCGTCGAACTGGGTGATCTTGCCGACCGACGTGGTGTTCTGGAGCAGGTAGTTCTTCTGTGCCTGCGTGAACTGGCCGCCGAAGGTGTTGATCGGCACGCACGCCGCGACGTCGCGCGCGAGCACGGTCGCGGCGTTGGGATCGGTGACGCCGGCATAGCCATAGGCGGCGGTGGCGTCAGCCTGCGAGCGGCAGACGATCTGGCCCGCCGCGTTGCGGGTCGCGTCGTTGGCGAGCAGGAATCGCTGGATGTTGAGGTTGCCCAGGATTTGCGTCTTCTCCTGGAACTCGCCGTAGTTCGCCGATACCTCGTAGCGCCAGTCGTCGTTGAATGTGCCGCGCACGCCGCCCACCGCGCGATAGGTGTCGCGATATGACTTCTCCGACCGGTTGCCGAGGCCGAACAGGTTCTCGCGCACGTTGAAGGTGGTTGCGCCAGTGATCACGCGCGCCGGGTTGGCGAGCAGCAGGTTGGTCGTGATGACGCTCCGTGCCTGATCGGTCAGGTACGGATTGTCGAGCCGGTACGCCTCGCGCGAGTCGGCGGTGAACGTTCCGTTGATGAAAGGAGGGCCGCTTGAGCCCGATCCAAACACGGTGGTGTGCGAGTAGCTCAGCTCCACGAACGGTTCGAACGCCTTGCTGAAAGTGAAATGGCCGACGAGGTTGGCGTTGACGCGATCGAGCTGCGGCTGGACCTGGAACTCGTCCGCGGCGCGGAAATTGCTGCCGTTGCCGCCGATGAACGAGCCGTTGGGGCCGAAACCGACCCGCTGCCCGGTTACGGGGACGAGATTGCCGGCGGCGGTGAACTGGTATGGAACATAATAATATACAGGCGCGCCTGGCGTGCTGTTAGGCGCAAGTCCGGCGTTGTAGAGCGCATTGCCGCCGAAGCGGATCAGGCCGGTGTCGCTGTACGACGCGCTGCGCACGTCGTTGAACAGCACGTTCTCCGGATTGCCGGCGCTTCCCGTCGGGTTGACGGAAAGGAACGCCTTCTGGTTTTCGAGGTACGGCCGGTCGCTGGCGAAGAACTGGCCCTGGTGGGCGTACTCGACGTTCACCGCGATGTTGCCGCGATCGTCGGCGAAGTTCTTGCCCGCCAGGATGCTGGTGAACTGGGCCGGCGCGTCGCCATAGCTGCTGATGCCGCTCTGCGCGCGGGCTTCAAGCCCCTGGAAATGGTCCTTGAGCACGAAGTTGACGACGCCCGCGACGGCGTCCGAGCCGTACACGGCGGACTCGCCGCCCGTGACGATATCGACCCGCTGGATGAGGTCGGTGGGGATGGTGTTGGTGTCGACCGACGTGCCCGAGTACAGGATGTCTCCCGCGACGTGGCGGCGGCCGTTGACGAGCACCAGCGTGCGCGACGTGCCGAGCTGGCGCAGGTCGAGCAGGTTGAGGCCCGAAGTGCCGAGGAAACGCGTGGAGTTCGACTGGCTGAACGTCGAGGCGAGCTGCGGCAACTGGTTGAGCTGGTCGCCGATCGAGACCTGGCCGGTCTGGAAGAACTCCTCGCCCTGGATGCTGGTGATCGGGTTGGGCGCGGACAGGTTGGGCCGGGAGATGCGCGAGCCCGTCACCACCACGTCGCCGCCGCCCTTGGCGCCGCTGCCGCCGCCGGCGTTGCCGGCGGTGTCGACCGCCCCCTGCTGGTTGGGCGTCGCGCCGGGACCCTTGTCGTCCGGCGCGGTCGCCGGCGTCGCCTGAGCCCGGGCTACGGTCGGCGCAGCGACGGTCGCGCTGGCCAGCGCGGTCGCGCCGAGCAGGAGCAGATGCTTCATGATGATCCCCTTTTTTATGTCTCCGTCATCGAAATGTAGCAGGTCCAATGCAAGCGGCTTGTCGGCCCGCCGACTTGGGAAAGAAGGCAGGCGCGCCTTTTGTGCGACGCATGTTGCGATCGCGCAACATGGTGGCGACGCCGACATGCGGTATCCGGCACATCGTCGCGCGACCGGATCGACGCCTGGGTTTGGCGGGCGATGTGCCCGCCCGTTCGTCAGTAGCCGCGCGCGACCGCGAACTCGACCGCCTCGACCATCGCATCCTTCGCCTTGCCGCCGGGGAACGGACCCAGCGCATCGATCGCGCGCTGGCCGTAGTGGCGCGCGCGCGCCAGCGTGTCGTCGATCGCGCGGGTGGCGCGGACGCGGTCGACCGCTTCGGCGAGGTCCGCGTCGGTGTTGCGATGGCCCGCGATCGCCGCCTTCCAGAAGGCGCGAGCCTCGCCATCGCCGCGCGCGTGCGCCAGGATGACGGGCAGCGTCATCTTGCCCTCGCGGAAGTCGTCGCCCGCTTCCTTGCCCATGGTGCCGGCGTCCGAGACATAGTCGATCGCGTCGTCGACGAGCTGGAACGCGATGCCGAGGTTGCGGCCATAGGCGTCGAGCGCGGCCTCCTCCACCTCGGGCCGTTCCGCCACCACCGCGGCGATCCGGCAGGCGGCGGCGAACAGCGCGGCGGTCTTGGCGTCGATGATGTGGAGGTAGCGGTCCTCGGGCAGGTCGAGCCGCCTGGCCGCGGTGAGCTGGTTCACCTCGCCCTCCGCGATGATCGCGCTGGTGCCCGACAGGATCTTCAGCACCTTCAGGCTGCCGTCCTCGACCATCAGCTCGAAGCTGCGGCTGAACAGGAAATCGCCGACCAGCACGCTGGCGGGATTGCCCCAGATGAGGTTGGCGGTCCGCCGGCCGCGGCGCAGGTCCGACCCGTCGACCACATCGTCGTGGAGCAGCGTGGCAGTGTGGATGAACTCGACCGCGGCGGCGAGGCGGTGGTGGCGCGTCCCGGTATAGCCCACCACCCGCGCGCTCGCGAGCGTCAGCATCGGCCGCATCCGCTTGCCCCCGCCGGCGATCAGATGGCCGGCAAGCTCCGGGATCAGCGGGATGTCGGACTGCATGCGGGCCAGGATCACCGCATTGACCTGGTTCATGTCACCGGCCACCAGCCGCAGCATCGGCTCCAGCGAGGGTTGTGGCTCGCCGGAAAGGCGATGGAGCGTCGCGGTCATCGTGCGCGCGATGTGGCGGCAAGCGACTCCAAAGGCAAGGCTGGGCCGGAGCGGGCCGGGCTGTGGGCCGGAGCGGGCCGGGCCGGGCGCCGGACCGGGCCGGCTTGCCGCACCGGACGGCTTGGGCCAACCTCCGGGTCGGAAAACGGGGGAATCGATGCCGGACGACGTCTTGCAGGGCTATCGCCGCAGCATCGACAACATCGATGCCGCTCTCATCCACATGCTGGCCGAGCGGTTCAAGGTGACGCAGGCGGTGGGCCGGCACAAGGCGGTGGCGGGGCTGCCGCCCGCCGATCCCGGCCGCGAGGAACGCCAGATCGAACGGCTGCGTCGGCTGGCGGGAGAAGCGGAGCTCGATCCCGAGTTCAGCGAGAAGTTCCTGCGCTTCATCATCGACGAGGTGATCCGTCACCATGAGCAGCTGCAAGGATAGGAGCGGGTCGCGGACCAGACGACGGTGGACGCCCGCAAACGGTCGCAGGGGTCATGACGGGGATTCGGCGCGTATTGGCCGGACCCCCGTCAAAGGCCGGTCACTCGGCGACGGCGTCCGCGACGGCCTTGCGGCGTGCGCGCGGCTTGGGCGCCTCCGGCTCGGGAGCCGCCGCGGGCTCGGGATCGGGCTCGGGGCTGCGCTGGCCCGGCTTGCGGCCAAGGCCGATCTTCTTCGCCATCTCGCGCCGGTGCGTCGAATAGGTCTCGGCGACCATCGGATAATCGGCCTTCAGATTGTAGCGCGCGCGATACTCGTCCGGCGTCATGCCGTTCGACGACAGGTGGCGGCGCAGCGTCTTGTACGACTTGCCGTCGATCAGGGAGACGATGTGGTCCTTGGACGCGAGCGACTTGCGCACCGACACCGCAGGCGTGTGTTCGACGGGTGCTTCGGCCGCAGGCTCTTCGGCCGGCGCACCGCTGGCGCCGAGCGCATTCACGGCATCGTGCATGCGGGCAAGGAAGGCAGGAACTTCATCGGCGCTGGCGCGGGTATTGGCATTGGACAGCCAGGCAATCGTCAGTTCGGTCGCAAGCTCAACGGAATTAAAGTCGGGTAGGTCGTCAGGCACTAACATTCTCCTTGAACAGGCGTCTCACCTAGCGACGACTGGCGTCAGGTCAACACCCGGACAATGATAACGCGCAGTTCTTGGACAAAAGGATGGAGATGAATCGATAGTCATCATCTATGGAGTCATTCGCGGCATCGGACGATGCTGCTCCGTCGGGACCGACCAACCTATCTCAATTCTTTACTGGTCTGGCCAGCGCCGCCTTTGCGGCCGGCAGCATGCGGTCGACGATGATCGCGACCCCGCGGGCATTGGGATGCAATCCATCGGCCTGGATCAGACCCGGCCTCGCTACCACGCCGTCGTAGAAGAACGGATAGAAGTCGACGCGGTGCCGGCGCGCCAGCGCCGGGTACATCGCGTCGAACCGTTGCCGATAGTCGCCGCCGAGGTTGGGCGACGCGCGCATGCCGGTCAGCAACACGCGCAGGTGCCGGCGACCAAGCTCGGTCAGGATCGCGTCGAGGTTGCGCTCCGCCTGCTCGGGGGGAAGCCCGCGCAGCATGTCGTTGGCGCCGAACTCGACGATCACCAGGTCGGGCGCGCGCGGCAGTCCGCGCAGTCCCCAGCGCAGGCGGGCGAGCCCCTGGCGCGTGGTGTCGCCGGACACGCCGCCGTTGCGCACGCTCGCGTCGATGGCGGCCCGGCGGAGCGCGGCCTGGAGCTGCACGGTGAAGCCCTGTGCGGGCGGCAGGCCGTACCCTTCGGTCAGGCTGTCGCCGAACGCCCAGACGAGCTTGCCCGGCGTGGGTGTGGATGTGGGTGTGGGCAGGGCCGCCGGCGCGGACGGGGGCAGGGCCGCCGGCGCCGCCCGGACGAGCAGCGCGGCATGGACAACAGCCGCCAACCGCCCGTATCGCCGCAATCGTGACCAGTACCGCATCCCCCACCGGTAGCCCAACACCCGCCGGAGCTCCAACACCTTCGGGACCGGTGATCGACGCGCGCGACGTGACGTTGGCGCTGGGCGGTGGCGGTGGCGGTGGCGGCAGGGGCGGGGCCGGGGCCGGGGCCGGCGGCGGCGCCACTCAGATCCTGCGCGGCATCGACCTGTCGGTCACGGCGGGGGAGAGCGTGGCGCTGCTCGGGCCGTCGGGGTCGGGCAAGTCGTCGCTGATGGCGGTGCTCGCGGGGCTGGAGCGGCCGAG
>NZ_CAHJWW010000098.1 GCF_903643035.1 Sphingomonas bacterium
GCCGAGGAAAAGCCGGTCAAAGATCGGCACGCGGTCTCCGCCGCGCTCCGCCCGAGCGGCTTCTGGCAGAACACCGCCGCGCCCGCCGCCAGCGCCGCGATCGACTGGTCGGCATGGAGCGCGGACGGGGTGGCGATCACGATTCCGTCGAGGCCCAGCGCCAGCATCGCGTCGAGCCCATCGACCAGTGTCGCCCCCGGCGCGAGCGCCTGCGCCTGGGCGGCCGCGTCGGGCGACGCGTCGGCGATCGCCGCCGCCTCCACCACGCCGGTCGCGAGCATCGCCGCCATGCGGTGGCGGCCGATCCAGCCGGTGCCGAGGAAACCGATGCGGGGGAGGGTCATGGAATGGGCCTGTCCGAGTGGAGATGTCACCCTCACCCTTCCCACCGGCTGCGCCGGCGGGCTCCTTTCCTCTCCCGTCGGGAGAGGGAGGGAGGCGCGAAGGGGGCCCCAGAAAGTAGTACTTTCTGGGGTGCCCCGTAGCGGCGGAAGGGTGAGGGTGACTAAGCTGTCAGAACGTCACCAGCGCTTTCAGGAACCCGTCCGGCCGGTCGCGGGCGGCATCCAGCGCCTCGCCCAACCGATCCAGCGGGTAGCGGTGTGTGTAGAGCGGCGCGGGGTCTAGCCGCCCGCTCGCTACCGCGTCCACCGCTTCGCGCAAGCCGCGCATCTGCACCGCCGGGTCGCGCTCGTGCGCGTTGACGACGTCGATGCCCTTCCAGTTCCACGCCTGCATATTGATCTGGCGCGGCCCGTCCTGGTGATAGCCCGCGACTACCAGCCGGCCACCGAAGCCCACCAGCTCGCCCGCAAGGTCCAGCGGCCACTGCCGGCCGACGCACTCGATCACGCGCTCGCACCCGGCGTCGCCGGTCAACTCGTTTACACGCGCGATGATCGCGTAATGGTCATCCATCGGGATCGTCTCGGCCGCGCCGTAGCGGCGCGCGAGGTCGAGGCTGAACGGGCGGCGCGAGATCGCGAGGACGCGCGCGCCCGCGTCGGTGGCGAGCCGTGTCAGCAGCGCGCCGAGAAAACCGATGCCGATGATCGCCACCGTCTGCCCCGCCGCCACGTCGGCGCGGCGGAAGATATTCATCACGCAGCCGAGTGGCTCGCCCGGTACGGCCATGCCGGCCAGTTCAGGGGGCAGCTTCACCGCCATGTCGGCGGCGACGAGGTCGTAGTGCGCGAAGCTGCGACCCGACAGCGTCGCCACCCGGTCTCCGATCGCGAAACCATCCCCATCGGCGGAGGAAATGCCCTCGCCGATCGCGTCGACCACCCCCCAGCCCTCGTGCCCCAAGCCGCCCGGTTCGCCGGGATAGCTGGACCACGGCTGGCCTTCCCAAGGCTCGACGTTGGAGCTGCACACGCCGCAACCTTCCAGCCGGACGCGCAACTCGCCCATACCGGGCTCGGGCAGCGGAACCGTGTCGACCCGCATCGCCCGCGCGCCGGTCAGCACCGCCGCCTGCATCGTCCGGGTCATGGCTGCGCGCTCAGGCGGCGTCGGCGATGAACGCCTCGACCGCGGTGAAGGCCTGGTCGTCGGTCATCTGCTTGGGCGGATGCTTGCAGAAATAGGCAGATGCGCCCTCCACCGGCCCACCGATGCCACGGTCGCGCGCGATCTTGGCGCAGCGCACCATGTCGATCGCGACGCCCGCCGAATTGGGGCTGTCCTCGACCGAGAGCCGCATTTCAAGGTTCATCGGCACGCCGCCGAACAGCTGTCCCTCCATGCGGATGAAGGCGACCTTGTTGTCGTTCTGGAACGGTACGTAGTCGCTCGGCCCGATATGGACGTTGTCGTCGTCCAGACGCTCGGCCGCGACCGCTTGCACCGCCTCGGTCTTGCTGATCTTCTTGGACTTCAGCCGGGTGCGGTTCGACATGTTGAGGAAGTCGGTGTTGCCGCCGGTGTTGAGCTGGTACGTCCGGTCGAGCTTCACCCCGCGCTTGGCGAACAGGTCGGTGAGAACGCGATGGACGATCGTCGCGCCCATCTGCGCCTTGATGTCGTCGCCGACGATCGGGACGCCCGCGTCGGTAAACCGCTTCGCCCAGACGGGGTCGCTGGCGATGAAGACAGGGATGTTGTTCACGAACGCCACCCCGGCCTCAAGCGCGCATTCGGCATAGAACTCGGTCGCCTGCTGGCTGCCGACGGGCAGATAGTTCATCACGACGTCGACCTTGGCCGCGCGCAACTGCGCCACCACCTCGTCCCGCGTCGGCTGCGCCTCGTCCGACAGGATGAAGGTGCGATCGTCCTTGGGATAGTCGAGCATATGCTCGGCGACCCCGTCGAGCACCGGTCCCATGCGGACGACGGCGCCCGTGGTCTCCACATCTCCCTCGAAGACCGCGGTGCAGTTCGGCTTGGCGAAGATCGCATCCGCGACGTCCTGTCCGACCTTGCGCGCGTCCACGTCCCATGCCGCCACCACCTTGATGTCCGACGGGGTATAGCCGCCCAGGTCCCAGTGCATCAGGCCGGTGACGTCGTTCGTCCCCTCGCGGTAGTGATAGAGGCCCTGTACCAGCGAACTGGCACAGTTGCCGACGCCGACGATAGCCATTCGAATGTCGTTCACGGTGTCGTGCTTCCCGTCCCTTGTTGTTTCCTAACGCGCGACCCGCTTGCGAGGCCCCGCGACGTCCCGTCTACGCCCCCCGACGCAACCCGACGCCCATCTCCGGTACGGCCGGCGTGTCCGCGCGGATGCCGAACCGGTCCACCACCTGTCGCTCGACATGGCGTTGCCACGCCATGGTCGCCAGCGTCACGAGCGCAAGCGGCACCAGTTCGATCCACCAGAACAGCGCCGGCGTCCGCACCAGCACCGCCAGCGCGATCGCTGCGACCCGTACGTTGGCGCTCAGCAGCGCCATAGCCCGCATCGAGGGGACGGCACAGCGCGCATAGTCGATCGCGATACCCGCTCCGGCCGGTCCGGCCAGCAACGCGTCGAGCCTGCCGCCCCACCGGTCGGCGGCGGTAGCCACCGCGTCGTACAGCGGCACATGCCCCGCGCGCGGCGGCGCCGGGCGGAGCGTCAGGCGGCGGTGGAAGCGCGACCGCTCGCCCTCGTACAGCGCGGACTGTACCGTGTGCGCCATGCCCGCGGAGATCGCGAGCGCCCAGCCGGCGACCGTCCCGATCGACAGCGCCAGACCGACGTAGATCATGATGAAGACGCCGTGGTCGCATACCCCGTCGAGGATGCGGCCGGTACGACTGGCGGTGCCGGTCGCGCGCGCGATCATCCCGTCGAGCCCGTCGGCGACCAGCCAGCAGGCGGCGAACGCCAGCCCCAGCATCGCCCCGCGCCAGCCCGGCAGGCCGACGAACGCGGCCATCGCGAGCAGCCCGAAGCCGAACCCCAGCACCGATACCAGGTTCGCCGATACGCCCCGCCGCACGGCGAGAGGCAACAGGAACCGCGCCACGGGATGGATCACGTAGAGGTTGCTGAGATCCTCGATCCGGCGATCGCGCGATCCGTCCGGCGGCGGAATTGTCATCATCGCGTCATGCGCGTTTCACCGCGATGACGCAAGCGGAAGGCATCTCGGGTGGGGTGGCTGGGGCGTTCGGAGTCGCCCGTCGGCGCGGCGGCGGCCTCTAGGAGCAGCCGATCCTCCGCCATCGCCAGCGCGGGCGGATCGTCCACATCTATCCAGTCAAGATCGCCAATGTCGTGCACAAGCGCCTTCCCGCTCGCGGCGAGTGCCCGCACCCCTTCCGTGATCGAAGGCCGGTCGAGGCCGGCTAGCGCGTCGAAGAAGGCTGGCCCCACCGCGAACACGCCGGTGTCGAACGCGTCGTAGCTCGCCAGGCCCTTGCCGATCGTCACGATATGGCCGGTGCCTTCGGTAACGACGCAGGTCACGTCATCGAGATCGACCGCGTCAGAGTCCAGGCGCCGGTCGATGCCCAGCCTCAGCCCCGGACCGGGACCCACCTGCGCCATCGCCCGGTACAGCGCGGGCTCGACGAGATGATCGCACATCACCAGCAGCGCCGGGCCGTTTGCGATCCGCCCGCCCGCCAGCGCGGAGACGCCGTTGGGCAGCGTCCAGTCGTCCACCGCGACGGTCTCCACCGCCAGCGGCCAGCGGCGCGACGCGAGGTGCGCGACCAGCTGTTCGCCCAGGTAGCCGACGACCACGATCGCGCGCGCGATCCCCGCCATTGCCAGCCGCTCCAGCGCATGGTCGACCAGCGGCTTGCCACCGATCGGGCACAGCGGCTTGGACGGCGCGGCCGCGCGCAGCCGGCTGCCCTCGCCTGCGGCCAGCACGATCGCGGTATCGACGGGCGCTGCTTCAGGCGCCGCATCGCCCGCGCTCACTGGCCGCGGCCGATCATGCCAGGACCTGGCTGGATACCGCAGCGACGGTCGTCGGGATCGCGGCAGGAGCATAGCGATCGATCGCCCAGGCGCAGAAGTCCGCGAACCGCTCCGGCTCGCGCGCGGGGCTGGTGTGGTGCGGCTCGATACCGAGATGGTCGGGCGTGAAGCAGAAGGTCAGCGTGACGTCGAACGGCGCCAGCGCCTCCATCTGCCGGTCGAACCAGTCGGTGGCGTCGGGGCGGAACGAATCGGCCCAGCTGAGACCGGTGCGCAGCCGGCGCGTGCCCAGCCGCTTCATCCAGGCGACCGCGTCGGCGAGCCGCGGGTCCTCGAAATGGAACCACTGCATCAGCCCCATCTCGCTCGCGACCCGTTCGTATTCCTCCAGCGCGGGCTTGGGCGTGCCGTCCTCGCGGATCAGGCCCATGTAGAAGTGACGGTAGTAGCTCGATCCTTCCGCCTCGCGGTGGCGTGTCTCCGCTCCCCACGCCATCGGCAGGTCGAACAGCGAGTACCAGAAGACCCGCGGCACCCGGCCCAGCAGCAGCTCGGCGGTGCGCTTCAGGCCAAACACCTGGACCTCCTCCGCGCCGAACGAGCCGACGCCCACCTCCGTCGCCCAGATCGGCAGTTGCGTCACCGCCTCGATCTCGGCGATCTTGTCGGGCCAGGCGTGGATCGGCCACAGGTTCCAGTCGAGCGGGAAGCCGTGCACCGCGACGACGTCGACATGGTCCAGCGCGCCATGTCCCTCCATCCGCCGCAACCACTGCGGATCGATCGGCGACATGCCGCCCAGCACGCGCGTGACCGCCGGGTTCGCGGCGCGGATCGCCTGTCCCGCCAGCGTCACTGTCCGCGCGAACAGCGCCCAGTCGGGGTCGAGGCCCATGTCCCAATGCGACTTGTTGTTGGGCTCGTTCCAGATCATCGCCGCTTCGATCAACGGCCGCCTCCCCCGGTCGGACCGCAGGCGGGGTACACCGCCGCCGGACCGTGTTCGCCATAGGGAACGGGAGCGATCCGGCACCAGTAGACCTCGTCCTCCGGATGCGCCTCGACGGTGAACCCCGCCGCGCGCAGCATCGCCTCGGATCCCGCCCGGTTGGGCGCCCACCAGTTGGTCCAGTCGCCGGCATACGCCCGTTCGATGAAGTGCAGCCTGGGATAGGCGGGGTCGTCGAAATACCCGGGTGGGTCGAACGTCCCGGGCATATGGAACGGGTGGTCCTCGGGCGCGGCATAGGTCGCCTTCGAGCCTTGCTGCATCGTCTGGAACAGCATCGCGTCGCCTGCGACATGCTCCCGTATCAGGTCGAGCGCGAGGAGCGGATGGCGCAGGTGATAGAGCACGCCCATGAAGATCACGACGTCGAACCGCTCGCGCAAGCTTCCGACGTCATAGACCGACAGCCTGGCGAACTCGACGTCGCCATAGCCGAGCGTGTCGGTCGCCAGCTTCGCCTGCGCGAGGTAGCGATCGTCGGAGTCGATCCCCAGCACGCGGCCCGCGCCGCGCTTCTTCATCTCGACGCAGTAGAAACCCGCGTTGCAGCCGATGTCGAGCACCGACCGGCCCGCCAGGTCCGCAGGGATGGCGCCGGCGAAGCGGGCGTATTTGAACGCGGGATAGTCGCCCAGAAAATGATCGGGCGCGGTGACGACGCCCTGCCCCAGATCGATGTTGTGGAACCAGGGAGCGAGCGCGGCGACGCGCTCCTTCAGGCTTTCCCCATCCGCCATCCCGTACCGCTCCCAGTTCTCAAACGACGTTCATGGAGGCGATGCGGCCACCCCGCTCGCCGGCCACGACCCGTGTGACCGACGCGGGGTCGATATCGAACCGATGGAGGTCGGCCAAGCCCAATCCCAACACGTTACAGACAGCGGCCCGGATGAGATCGCTGTGCGTGACGAGCACGACCGTCGCCCCTGGCCGCGTCGCCGCCTCGCGCGCGATCAGCCCGATGATGCGCGCCTGCGCCTCGCCCATGCTCTCGCCGCCGGGGCAGCGGGCGGTGGCGCGCTCCGCGTTCCACCTCGCCCAACGCGGATCGGCATGCAGCGCCGCGAAGCTCGTCCCCGTCCACTCGCCGGTGTCGATCTCCAGCAGCGCGTCGTCGGTCGTCACAGGCACGCCGACGGCGGCGGCGATCGCGGCGGCGGTCTCGCAGGTGCGCTCCAGCGGGCTCGCCAAGATCGTGTCGATCCGCCCGCCCGCCAGGGACGCCGCGAGCCGATCCGCCTGCGCGCGCCCCACAGCGTTCAGCGCCACGCCGGGCCGGCGGCCCGACAGCCGGACGTCGACATCGTCGGTGACGGCGTGGCGGACGAGAAGGAAAGTGGAGGTCATGCGCCTGCGACGCGCGCGTTCGCGAGCGCGATCCGGCACGATTGACACCGGCAGGAACAAAGAAGAAGAAGCCTGGCCATCCACCGGATACTCTTGTCGAGACCGGCGATACAGGGGAGCAGCCGAACGGATGCGACGCAACACCGAACGGCGGCCGGGGTCAACCCCGGTCGCGACCCGCATGCCGGGCCGGGCCGCGAGCCTCGAGGCATGAGCGAGACCGTCCTCGTCACCGGCGGCGCGGGGTTCATCGGCCGTTTCGTCGCTGAAGAGCTGTTGCGGCGTGGCCACCGGGTACGCGTGCTCGACAGCCTGATCGAGCAGGTCCACGGCCAGGTCGACGGGTCGGCGCTGCTGTCGCCCGAAGCGGAACTGATCCATGGCGACGTGCGCGACCGGGCGGCCGTCGCGACCGCGCTGAAAGACGTGGACAGCGTGATCCACCTTGCGGCCGAGGTCGGCGTCGGCCAGTCGATGTACGAGGTCGAACGCTACACCTCCACCAACGATGTCGGCACCGCCGTGCTGTTCGAGGCGCTGATCGCCGATCGCAAGCGCCGCGTCGTCACCGCCTCGTCCATGTCGATCTATGGCGAGGGGTTGTACCGCGACGCCGACGGCGCGCTGGTCGAGGACGCGGACCGCCCGAACCTCAGGGACGGGCTGACGCAGTGGGACCCGGTCGACGGCGCGGGTCGCCCGCTGATCCCGGTGGCCACCCCCGAGTGGAAGCGCCCGGCGCTCTCGTCGATCTATGCGCTCAACAAGTACGTGCAGGAGCGCACGACCCACATCATGGCCGCGCCCTACGGGATGGAAGGCGTGTGCCTGCGGCTATTCAACGTCTATGGCCCAGGCCAGGCGCTGTCGAACCCCTATACCGGCGTGCTGGCGATCTTCGCCTCGCGGCTGCTCAACGGGCAGAAGCCGATGATCTTCGAGGACGGCGAGCAGCGGCGCGACTTCGTCCACGTATCGGACGTGGCGCGCGCCTTCGCCGATGCGCTGGTGCTGCCGGCGGCGGCGGGGGGCACGTTCAACATCGGATCGGGGCAAGACCGGTCGGTGACGGACGTCGCGCGGGAACTGGCGCGCGCGATGGGACGCAACGATCTCGCGCCCGAGATCGTCGGCAAGGCGCGGATCGGCGACATCCGCCACTGTTTCTGCGACACGGGCCTTGCCGCCGAGAAGCTCGACTTCCGCGCCCGGCAGGATTTCGGCGCCGGCCTCGCGGTGCTGGCGGAGTGGGTTGCGGACCAGACCGCGACCGACAACGTCGCCGCCGCCCGCGCCGAACTGGAGATGCGGGGGCTGGTTGCGTGAGGGGTGGCGTGAGGATGGTCAGCCCATTCCTCCCCGAGCAGGCTCGGAGAGGATGGGCGTGAACCCCGTCCTCGTCACCGGCGGCGCGGGGTTCATCGGCTCCAACCTCGCCGACCGGCTCGCGCGCGATGGCCATCGGGTGCGGGTGTTCGACGCGCTCAGCCGGCCGGGGGTGGAGGCGAACCTCGGCTGGCTGCGGGCGAACCACGGCGACGTGATCGAGTTCGTCCATGCCGACGTGCGCGACCACGCGGCTCTGGACGCGGCGGCGTCGGACGCGAAGGCGGTGTTCCACTTCGCCGCGCAGGTCGCCGTCACGACGTCGATGACCGATCCGGCCGAGGATTTTGCAATCAACGTCGGCGCGACCTTCGCGCTGCTGGAGGCGCTGCGCCGACGCCGTGAGCGGGAGGGGGGCGACGGCACGCCGATGATCTTCGCCTCGACCAACAAGGTGTACGGCGACCTCGCCGACCTCGACTTCGCGCTCGAAGACGACGCCTACGTCCCCGTCGACGCCGGGATACGCGCGCACGGCATCGGCGAGGCGCGCGGCCTCGACTTCCACACGCCCTATGGCTGTTCCAAGGGCGCGGCGGACCAGTATGTGCTCGACTATGCGCGCAGCTTCGGCGTGCCGACCTGCGTCCTGCGGATGAGCTGCATCTACGGCCACCGCCAGATGGGGACGGAGGACCAGGGCTGGGTCGCGCATTTCCTGATCCGCGCGCTGGAGGGCCGGCCGATCACGCTGTACGGCGACGGGCATCAGGTCCGCGACATCCTCGACGTGTCGAATGCGGTCGACGCCTATGTGCGCGCATGGGAACGGATCGACGTGGTGAAGGGCCGCGCGTTCAACCTGGGCGGCGGGCCGGCCAACGCCGTGTCGTTGCGGCAGCTGCTTGCGCACATGGGCTCGCTGATCGGGCGCGAGGTCGCGATCGAGGGCGCGGACTGGCGGGCGGGGGACCAGCGTTACTTCGTCGCCGACACCCGCGCGGCGCAAGGCGCGCTGGGGCTGGATCCCAAGGTGGACTGGCGCGAGGGCGTGGCGCGGCTCGCGCGGTGGCTGGCGGCCGAGCGGCGGCTGAACATCGTGCTGCCGGCGGACATCGCGGCGTGAAGCTGCTGATGACCGCCGACCGCGTGGGCGGGGTGTGGCAATATGCGACCGACCTCGCGGCCGCGCTCGCGCCGATGGGCGTGGAGACGGTGGTGGCGGCCATGGGGCCGGCTGCGGAGAGCCCTTTCCCCTTCAGGGGAGAGGGTTGGGAGAGGGGCAGTGATCGGCGCCCGCCCGCCCTTTCCCTCTCCCCGGCCCTCTCCCCGGCCCTCTCCCCTGAAGGAGAGAGGGAGTATTTGGTCGTCGACACCCACCTCCCCCTCGACTGGCTCTGCGCCTCCCCCGAGCCCGTCCGCGCCGCCGCCGGCGCGCTCGCCGACCTCGCGCGCGAGATCGGCGCGGACGT
>NZ_CAHJWW010000099.1 GCF_903643035.1 Sphingomonas bacterium
CGTCCGATCGCGACCGCGACCCGCGTCCTGCCGCCCAGCGCCGCGATCAGCGCGCCCGCCCGCCTGCGCGGCGGTTTCGCCTGGCCCGCGGACGGCAGGCTGGTGAAGCGGTTCGGGCATGGCGAGACAGGCTATCGCAACGACGGCATCGAGATCGCGGTGCCGGTGGAAACGCCCGTCCACGCCGCGGCGGACGGCGTGATCGCCTATGCCGGCGATGGCATCGCGGCGCTCGGCGGGCTCGTCATCGTGCGGCATGGCGACGCCTGGACCACCGTGTACGGCCATGCGAGCAAGCTGCTCGTCCAGCGCGGGCAGAGCGTGAAGCGCGGCCAAGCGATCGCGCTGTCGGGCGACACCGGCTTCGCGGATCGTCCTGAACTCCACTTCGAGCTGCGCAAGGGCCGCACGCCGGTCGACCCGCTGACGCAGCTGCCGGGGTTGTAAGCTTCCTTCCCGCTTGCGAGGGTGGCGCGATGGCCACCACCTATTCCTCCGACCTGCTGCGGATCCTGTCGACCCGCGGCTACATCCACCAGATGACCGACGCCGCCGCGCTGGACGCGCTCGCAGGGCGGGAGGTCGTGCCAGGCTATATCGGCTTCGACGCGACCGCCCCGTCGCTCCACGTCGGCAGCCTCGTCCAGATCATGATGCTGCGCCGGATGCAGCAGGCGGGGCACAGGCCCATCGTTGTCATGGGCGGCGGCACCACCAAGGTCGGCGATCCGTCGGGCAAGGACGAGAGCCGCCGGCTGCTCGACGATGCGGGCATCGCAGGCAACATCGCGTCGATCCGGCGGGTGTTCGAGCGGTTCCTGACGTTCGGGGACGGCCCGACCGACGCGGTGATGATCGACAATGCCGACTGGCTCGACGCGCTGGACTATATCCCGTTCCTGCGCGACGTCGGCCGGCACTTCACGATCAACCGGATGCTGAGCTTCGACTCGGTGCGGCTGCGGCTCGATCGCGAACAGCCGCTGACCTTCCTCGAGTTCAACTACATGATCCTCCAGGCCTATGACTTCCTGGAGCTGTCGCGGCGCGCGGCCTGCCGGCTCCAGCTCGGCGGATCGGACCAGTGGGGCAACATCGTCAACGGGATCGAGCTCGCGCGGCGGATCGACGGCGCCGAACTGTTCGGGCTCACGACCCCGCTCATCACCACCGCCGATGGCGCCAAGATGGGCAAGACGGCGGCGGGCGCGGTGTGGCTGAACGAGGATGCGCTGGGCGCGTGGGATTACTGGCAGTTCTGGCGCAACACCGACGATCGCGACGTCGGCCGGTTCCTGCGGCTGTTCACCGATCTGCCGCTGGACGAGATCGCGCGGCTGGAGGCGCTGGAGGGCGCGGAGATCAACGCCGCGAAGAAGACGCTCGCCGACGCCGCGACCGCGATGTGCCGCGGGACGCAGGCGGCGGAGGCGGCGGCGGAGACGGCGCGGCGCACCTTCGAGGAAGGCGCCGGCGGCGAGGCCCTGCCCAGCCTGGCCGTCGCGGGATCGATCGGCATCGTCGACGCGCTCGTCGGCCTTGGGCTCGCGGCATCCAAGGGAGAGGCGCGGCGGCTCATCAAGGGCGGCGGCGCACGGGTGGCGGGCGAGCGAGTCCAAAACGACCTTCAGGCGATCGCGGTGGGCGCGGAACCCGTCCGCGTGTCGGCGGGACGCAGGAACCACGGCCTGCTGACCGCCGCCTGACGATCCGTCCACGCCGGCGCCATAACGGTTTGTTTACAGCCCGTTCACCTGCCGTCGATAGCCATGTCGGGAGGAGACCCTCGGATGGCCACGGACTGGGCGCACGTCGCGTCGCCCGAACACAGGACGGAACCCCGCGACGAAGTGCATCATCGCGCCCGCGCGACCGACATCGCCGCCGGATGCCCACTGCCGATGCTGATCGTCAACATGTCGCCGCACGGGATGATGGCCCGATGCGAGGTGCCGCTGTCGATCGGCGACCGGCTGCGGATCGTGCTGCCGGCCGTGGGCGCGCGCGTGGCGGAGGTCCGCTGGGCGCTGGGCGGACGGATCGGCTGCCAGTTCGACCAGCCGGTCGCGATCGGCGACTATGTATCGGCGCTGTCCGCGATGCGCTGATGTCCGGGCGCTGGATGGCTGGCTGAAACGCGCGAAGGGTGCGCTCTGCGGCGCCGGAGCGTTCCGGGCCAGAAGCGTCCCGCCAGGCATGATGGTCGATCGTTATCACCACAGTGCGGGATCGAACGCCTAGCCCGACCGCAGCATCCCCACGCCGGCATCGCGCTCGAAGAGGTACAGCGCCACCCTGGCCGCCTGTCCCCGCGCCTGCGCCAGACCGCCGTCGCGATCGATCAGCAGCCGCCCGTCGTCGTTCGCCGTCTGGACCAGTTCCGCGAGCAGCTCGGGCGTGGCGAGGCGGAACGGCATCTCTCCCGACTGGCGGGTGCCGAGCAGTTCGCCCGCGCCGCGCAGCCTCAGATCCTCTTCCGCGATGCGGAACCCGTCGCCGGTCTCGCGCATCAGCGTGAGGCGCGCGCGCGCCGTCTCTGACAATGCGGCGCTGCGTACCAGGATGCACACCGACCGGCCCGGTCCCCGCCCGACGCGCCCGCGCAGCTGGTGCAGCTGCGCAAGGCCGAAGCGATCGGCATGCTCGATCACGATCAGCGTCGCATTGGGCACGTCCACCCCGACCTCGATCACCGTCGTCGCGACCAGCACGCCGATGCGCCCGGTGGAAAACGCGGCCATGACCGCATCCTTCTCGGCCGGCTTCATCCGGCCGTGGACCAGGCCTACGCGGCCTCCATCCTCCAGGGCGCCGAACCGCATCGCCAGCGCCGCCGCCCGGGCCTCGGCCGCGGCCATGTCGCTCGTCTCGCTCTCCTCGACCAGCGGGCACACCCAATAGGCCTGGCCACCCTCGCCCAGATGCCGGCCGAGCGCAGCGACCAGTTCCTCCAGCCGATCCTCCGACACCACGCGCGTCTCGATCGGCTGGCGGCCGGGCGGCATCTCGTCGAGACGGCTGACGTCCAGGCCGCCGTGATAGGCGAGCGTCAGCGTGCGCGGGATCGGCGTCGCGGTCATCGCCAGCAGGTGCGGCGGCCGGCGCGCCTTGTCCTGCAGCAGCAGCCGCTGCGCGACGCCGAACCGGTGCTGCTCGTCCACCACCACGAGGCCCAGGTCGCGATAGGCCACCGCCTCCTGGAAGATCGCGTGGGTGCCGACCAGTATGTCGATGCTGCCATCGGCCAGCCCCATCAGCACGCCCTCGCGCACCCGGCCCTTGTCCCGGCCGGTCAGCGCCGCGACCTCGACCGGCAGGCCGGCGAACAGCCGCCGCAACGAGTCGAGGTGCTGGCGCGCGAGGATCTCGGTCGGCGCCAGCAGCGCGCCCTGCGTTCCCCCCTCCACCGCCACCAGCAGCGCCATCGCCGCCACCAGCGTCTTGCCCGCGCCCACGTCGCCCTGAAGCAGCCGCAGCATCGGCGCCTCCTGCGCCAGGTCGCCCTCGATCTCCGCCATGGTGCGCGCCTGCGCACCTGTCGGCGCATAGGGAAGCGACAGCGCGTCGCGCAGCCGCCCGTCGCCCGCCAGCGCGCGTCCGCGCCGCTTGCGCTGGTCGGCGCGCACGATCGTCAGCGCGAGCTGGTTGGCGAACACCTCGTCATAGGCGACGCGCGCCCGTGCCACGGCATCGGCGGGGTCGGCATGGACGCGCCCGATCGCCTCGCGCCAGCCGGGCCAGCCGTGCTTCGCCAGCAGCGAAGGCTCGATCCACTCCGGCAGCTCGGGCGCACGCGCCAGCGCCTGCGCGATCAGCGCCGCGAGCCGCCGCGAGGTCAGTCCCTCCGTGAGCGGGTACACCGCCTCGCGCGCCGCCGGCCCGTCCGGATCGGCGGGATCGCCGACATAGTCCGGATGGACGATCTGAAGCTCCTGCCCGTACATCTCCAGCCGACCCGACACGCGCCGGGGCTCGCCGAGCGGCAGGACCTTCTTCGCCCAACCCGATCCGCCGCCGAAATAGACGAGGCTGGCGTAATTGCCGGATGCGTCGGTCGCCTGCACCCTGGTCGGGCCGCGCCCGGCGCTCGCGCGATAGCTGCGCGCGGTGAGCACGATCGACACGGTCCGGCCGGCGTCCGCCATCGCCAGCTCGTCGCGCTCCACCCGGTCGATCCAGCCGCTGGGCAGATGGAACAGGAGGTCGACGACGCGGTGGAGGCGCAGCCGTTCGAGCGGACGCGCGAGCGCGGGGCCGACGCCCTTCAGCGCCGCGACCTCGGCGAACAGCGGATTGAGTATGTCGGGACGCATGACTATGTCTGCCTAGGTCCCTAGCCGTTCGTCCCGGGCTTGTCGAAGGACCGCTCCTGCTCGCGCGGAGTGGGAGAAGGACAGGGTTTCGACAAGCCGAGCCCGGGCGGAAGGGGCATGGCCAAGCCACCATTCCGGCCGCGGCCGACCGTTCGCCGTTGGAGCATCATGGATCACGACACCCGCCTCAAACGCACCAGGTTCCGCGCCTCGCATCGCGGCACCAAGGAAGCCGACCTGATGATCGGCGGCTTCTTCGACGCGCATGCCGCGGTCTGGACCGATGCCGAACTCGACTGGTTCGAGGCGCTGATCGAGGAACAGGACGTCGACATCATGGGCTGGGCGATCGGATCGATCCCCTGCCCGCCCGAATGGGACGGCGCGATGATGGCGGCGATGCGCGCGATCAACTACGTCCCCATCGCGCGCTGAAACCCCCCTCCCGCCTGAGGGAGGGATAGGGCACGCGCACCCGCCACCACCACCGACGACGACTTCCCCACCCCCGACCCCTCCCGCTCGCGGGAGGGGGCAGACATGATGCCCGACCTTCAGACGATCCTCTCGGCGACCCGGCCGCTCACCCTGTCCGGCGTGCCGGGCGGGTTCCTGCCCTCGCTGCTCGCCGACCTCGCGCGTGCCGCGCCGCGCCGGCTGGTCTACGTCGCACCCGACGAGGCGACGATGCGCGCGATCGCCGCGACCGCCCCGTACTTCGCGCCGGAGCTGGAGATCGTCCAGTATCCGGCCTGGGACTGCCTGCCCTATGATCGCGCCAGCCCGACGCTGCGCGTGCAGGCGGAGCGGATCGCCGCGCTCCACCACCTTCAGACGGCGCCGACGGGGCCGCAGCTGGTCCTCACGACCGTCAACGCCGCGACCCAGCGCACGTTGACGCCGTTCCGCGTGCGCCAGCTCGTCGCGACGCTGAAGGGCGGCGAGCGGATCGGGCGCGACAAGGTCGCCGCGCTGCTCGCGGCGAACGGCTATACGCGGACGGATACGGTGCACGATCAGGGCGAATATGCGGTGCGGGGCGGGCTCGTGGACCTGTTCCCGAGCGGCGAGGACCATGCGCTGCGGCTCGACTTCTTCGGCGACGAGATCGAGAGCGTCCGCACCTTCGACCCGGTCGACCAGCGTACGACCGGACGCATCGAGCGGTTCACGTTGCTGCCGGCGTCCGAGGCGCTGCTGGACGAGGACTCGGTCAAGCGGTTCCGCGGCCGCTATCGCGAGCGGTTCGGCGCGACCGCGACCGGCGACCCGCTGTATCAGGCGGTGAGCGACGGACGGCGATTGGCGGGGATGGAGCACTGGCTGCCGCTGTTCGAGGACAGGCTGGCCACGCTGTTCGACCATCTGGGCGAAGGCGTGGTCATGGTCCGCGATCCGGGCGTCGCCGCGGCGACGGAGAGCCGGATGGACGGAATCGCCGACTATTACGAGAACCGCAAGCGGGCCGAGGCGGCGCAGCCCGGCAGCTATCGCCCCCTTCCCGCCAAGTCGCTGTACCTCGACGGCGCGGAGTGGGCGGAGGCGCTCGCGGGCGCGGTCGCGCATCTGGTGTCGCCGTTCCACGAGCCCGTGTCGGCCAGCGTGCTCGACTTCGACGTCGACGGTCCGCGCGACTTCGCGCCCGAGCGGGCTGCGCAGGAGAACGTGTACGAGGCGGTGGTCGCGCATGTCGAGCGGCTGCGCCGCGACGGGCGGCGGCCGGTGCTGGCGAGCTATTCGACGGGCGCGCGCGAGCGGCTGGCCGGGGTGCTGAAGGACCATGGGCTGACGGCGATGCGCCCGGTGGAGACCTGGCAGGAGGCGCTGGGCGTCGCAGGGGGAGGGGCGACGAACGGCGTCGCCCTGATCGTCCTCCCGCTCGACCACGGCTTCACCGCGCCGGGCGTCGCCGTGCTCACCGAACAGGACATGCTGGGCGACCGGCTGGTCCGCCGGGCCAAGCGGCGCAAGTCCGCCGACGCGTTCCTCGCCGAACTCGCCACGCTGTCGCCCGGCGACCTGGTGGTGCATGCCGATCACGGCATCGGCCGCTACGAGGGGCTGACCTCGATTCCGGTCGGCAAGGCGCCGCACGACTGCGTCGCGCTGACCTATGCGGGCGGCGACAAGCTGTTCGTGCCGGTCGAGAACATCGACGTCCTCTCCCGCTATGGCTCGTCGGACGAGGTCGCGACGCTGGACCGCCTGGGCGGCGAGGCCTGGCAGCGGCGCAAGAGCCGCATGAAGGAGCGCATCCGCGAGATCGCCGGCGAGTTGATCGCGACGGCCGCCGAACGCGCGCTCCATCCCGGCGACGTGCTGGAGCCCGACCAGGCGGGCTATCCGAGCTTCGTCGACCGCTTCCCCTATCAGGAGACCGACGATCAGGAGCGCGCGATCGCCGAGGTGATCGACGACCTCCAGGCGGGCAAGCCGATGGACCGGCTGGGCGTGGGCGACGTCGGCTTCGGCAAGACGGAGGTCGCGTTGCGAGCCGCGTTCGTCGCGGCGATGGCGGGCAAGCAGGTTGCGGTCGTCTGCCCGACGACGCTGCTCGCGCGTCAGCACTTCAACAACTTCTCCGCGCGGTTCGAGGGCTTTCCGATGAAGATGGGCCGGCTCTCCCGGCTCGTCACGGCCAGCGAGGCCAGGGCGACCCGCGACGGGCTGGCGGCGGGCACGGTCGATGTGGTGATCGGCACCCACGCGTTGCTGGCCAGGAACATCGAGTTCAAGCGGCTGGGCCTCGTCGTGGTGGACGAGGAGCAGCGGTTCGGCGTCACCCACAAGGAACGGCTGAAGGCGTTGCGCGCCGACGTCCACATGCTGACGCTGACCGCGACGCCGATCCCGCGCACGCTCCAGATGGCGATGAGCGGCATCCGCGACCTGTCCGTCATCCAGACGCCGCCGGTCGACCGGCTGGCGGTGCGCACCTATGTCATGCCGTGGGACCCGGTGGTGCTGCGCGAGGCGTTGCTGCGCGAGCATTACCGCGGCGGCCAGAGCTTCGTCGTCACGCCGCGCGTCGCGGACCTGCCCGATGTCGAGGAGTTCCTCCGCCGCGAGGTGCCCGAGGTGCGCTACGTCGTCGCGCACGGCCAGATGTCCCCCACGGAGGTCGAGGAGCGGATGAGCGCCTTCTACGACCGCAAGTTCGAGGTGCTGGTGTCGACCACCATCATCGAGAGCGGCATCGACATCGCGTCCGCCAACACGATGATCGTCAACCGCGCCGACCGGTTCGGCCTGGCGCAGCTCTACCAGCTGCGCGGGCGGGTCGGCCGGTCGAAGACACGCGCCTATGCGTATATGGTGACGCCGCCCGAGCGGATGGTGACGGAGGCGGCGGAGAAGCGGCTGAAGGTCCTGTCCGACCTCGACTCACTGGGCGCGGGATTCCAGCTCGCCAGCCACGACCTCGACATCCGTGGCGCGGGCAACATGCTGGGCGACGAACAGTCGGGGCACATCAAGGAGGTCGGCTTCGAACTCTACCAGTCGATGCTGGAGGAGGCGATCATGGAGGCCAAGGCCGGCGGCATCCGGTCGCGGCCGAAGGACTTCAGCCCGCAGATCAACGTCGACGCGCCGATCCTCATCCCCGAGGAGTACGTTCCCGACCTCGACCTGCGCATGGGTCTCTATCGCCGGCTCAACGAGGTGGACGACAAGGGCGGCATCGAGGCGTTCGCGGCGGAGATGATCGACCGGTTCGGGCCGCTGCCGCCCGCGACCGCCAACCTCGTCACCGTGATCGAGATCAAGCTGAACGCGCGCCGCGCCTGCGTCGCGCGGATGGACCTCGGCCCCAAGGGCGCGCTGGTCGCGTTCCACGACGACACGCCGCCCAACGTGCCGGCGCTGCTCGCCTATGTCGAGCGGCTGGGCGGCGTCGCGAAGCTGCGTCCCGACAGCAAGCTGGCGATCACCCGCGCCTGGGGCGATCCCGCCGCGCGGCTGAACGGCGCGCTGCAACTCTCCAAGGGGCTGGCGAAGGCGGCGGCCTAGCCGAACGTCGTCCCCGCCCCGTCCCGCCTCGCCCCCGTCCGAACGGTCGCCTGTCGCGGCGCTATGCTCCGCGCGCCAGCAGATGCTCGAGCGTGGACGGCTCCAGCGGCGCATGGAACTGGCAGCCGGCGACGAAGTCGTCGGCCCACATCACATCGGCCGCGACCTGACCAACCTCGGGCAGGGTCAGCCAGATCACGCCGTTCTTCTTCAGCGCGGTATAGGTCTGCAACCGGGCGCCGTGGATCGATATGTCGACCACCTTGCACAATGCCCGTCCCATGCCGCCCAAGCCTATCCTGGCGTCGAGCGACACCGGCGCGCGCGGGCTCCGGCGGCGACCGCTTGTCGTGGCAGGCTCGAACTCGGCGGCGAACATCGTGACCCTGCTCCTTGCGGAAGCAAGGCCTAGGATGCCGTGGTGAACGACGGGTAAACGCCGCCGCGACCGATCAACGCTTGAGCGTCAGGCCACCGAACCGCTTGTTGAAGCGCGCGACCTGGCCGCCCGCGTCGAGCATCGTGCCCCGGCCGCCGGTCCAGGCGGGATGCACCAGCGGATCGATGTCGAGCTGCATCGTCGCGCCTTCCTTGCCCCAGGTGGAGCGGGTCTCGAACACGGTCCCGTCGGTCATCTGCACCTTGATGGTGTGATAGTCGGGATGCAGGTCTTTCTTCACGGGTTCGGCTCCTGGCGAGGGCTGGTTTCCGACCAGCCCGAGGGAGGCGCGGCCGTACACGCTGCACCTCCCGGACACAAGGCGGACGCCGGACTGCGGGGCGACCGTCGCGCGGCGCGGCGGGTCAGCGGCGGCTGGAGGTGATCCTGTCGATCTCGCGCGCCACCATGTCCTCGACCAGCGCGGGGAGCCGGGCATCCAGCCAGTCGCGCAGCATCGGCCTCAACATCTCCCGCACCAGCCCCTCGAGCGTGCCGTCCGTCCGGGGTTCGGGCTTGACGAGCAGGCGGGAGAGCTGGTCGAGCGCACCGCGCGTCGCCTCGACGGTGCCGGACGAGACGGTCGGCCCGTCGCCGGCTACCCGGGCGGCTTCGGCCTGGGCCTGGGCCTGGGCGTCCGGGCCGCGAGCGGG
>NZ_CAHJWW010000100.1 GCF_903643035.1 Sphingomonas bacterium
AGCCGCGCGGCACGCGGTGCCGCCACCCGCTCGGCGAGCGCGGCCTCCACCACCGGGGCCCAGCCGCGCACCATCCGCTTTAGTTCCTGGTCCAGCGCCTCGGCGTCGGGCATGTGGCCATCGCCGCGCACGTCGATGGTGTAGCGGATCAACGCGACGCCGCCGTCTTCCAGCACGATGGACCAGTTCAGCACGCGCCCGCCCGCCGCACGCGCGATGCTGTCTCCGAACGCGACGCGGCGCGCCGTCGTCACCTCGTCGCGCGGCAGCCAGGCAAAGGCGAACAGGTGCCGCCCAAGCGCCGATCGCACCAGCACCAGCTTGGGCCGCGGCCGGTCGGCGAGGCTCATGGCCGCCAGCGCCAGTTCCTCCAGCGCATCGGCGTCGAACGCGGTGACCAGGTCGTGCGGCAGCGCGGCGAGCGCATGGGTCAGCGCCTTGCCGGCATGGCCGCGCGGATCGAAGCCGAACCGGCCCTCAAGCTGCGCCAGCCGCGCGCGCAGCACCGGCACCTCCCGCGGCGGCGTCGCCAGCGCGGCACTGGTCCACAGGCCGGCATGGATCGACAGGCCGGCGAATGTTCCGCCCTCCCACGTCGGCACTACGATGAGGTCCAGCGGCACCGCGCGGTGAACGGTCGCGACCAGGCTGGACTTCAGCAGCAGCGGCGCCTCGCCGCCCGCCTCGAAGTGCTCCACCGCCAGCCTGCGCGACCCGTCGTCGAGTAGCGGCACCGCCTGCGCATGGCGCGCGAGCCCCAGCACCTCGCCATCGACGGCCGCGCCGTTCGCCGGCGGAACGCGCCAGCGTTCGTGGCCCAGCAGCGTGAACCGCCCGTCGAGCAGCCAGTGGAGCAGCGCCGCTCCCTCGCCGACGCCCAGTACCTCCGCGTCGCGTGCGAGCCGCGCGCGCATGCCCGCCCAGTCGCTCACCGCCGCGCGCACGTCGGCGAGGTTGTGCATCAGGTCGTCGACCAGCTTGCGTCGGCGAAGCGCGTCGATCCGCTCGAGTTCCAGGTACATCATTGACTCCGGCGACCCGCCTTCGTCGATCGCCAGCAGCGTGCCGTCCGGCGTGCGCCGCGTCGCCACCACCGGATGGATGATCCGGTCGATCGCGATCTCGTCGAGGCCCAGCGTCGCCGCCACCGTGTCCACCAGAAACGGCATGTCGTCGTTGACGACCGCCAGCCGCAGCCGCCGTCGCGGGAGCCCGGCGGGCAGCGTCTCGAGCAGGATAGCGGGCTGGCCGCGCAGGCGAGACGCTGCGGCGCGAGCGACGAACGCCGCCGCCTCGTACCGGTCGGCATCGCCGAACCCCTCCAGCTCGCCGGGCAGCGCGCCGCGCGTCAGTCGGGCAGCAAGCGCGTCGGTCAACATGGGTTTTTCGGGGCTGGTCATGGCGCGGGCCTATGCTCCCGCCGACTAGCGACCTCAAGGCTCCGGTGGTCCCGCATGAACCGCTCAGACGGGGCGGCAAGGCCGGCAGTCAGCCGATCGCGGCCATCGCGCGGCGGACCAGCCCCGCCTCCGCGACCGTACCGACGATCTCGACCATGCCATCGGTGCCGGCGCGCGCGACCAGCAGCATCGGCGACCCCATCGCGACCGGAGCGGCCATCGCGATACTCGCCAGCGTCGGCCGCGCGGCGAAGCCCTTGTCGGCGCATACGGGCCGTGGCGTCGAACGCGATACGACGCGGGCGGCGCGCGCGGCCTGCACCACGCCCTTGATCCCGCCGGCATGCGCCTCGACGAACGCGCCGAGCCTGCCCGCCGCGATCCCGGCGTCGCGCGCGGCGGTGAGCACCGTCGCGAACTCGGTCACCCGCGTCTTGTCATAATCGGTCCCGAAGACCAGCTTCACCAGCGCCGTCATCGGTGCGCGTGCCTGGGCCGCGATCTCCGCTTCTGCCAGCAGCCGGGCATAGCTGTTCGGCTCTGCTGCGGCGGCCATGGCGAAGTCGTGCGCGCGGCCAAGCGCACGGTACAGCGCGCCGCGAGTACGTGTATCCGCGGCACGGGCCGCCGCCGCGCTCTCGCGCGCGATCGTCAGCCGATCGACGAGTGCGGCAGGGGCAGGGGCAGGGGCAGGGGCAGGGGCGGCATCGCCGACCGGCGGAGAGGCATGAAGATCGCGAGCGACCTCCGGCTCCGCACCGCCCGCGGACCTTGGCCCGTCCGCCCAGACCGGCGCATCGGAACGGGGTGGAACAGGCGTGGGCGTGGGCGGGAGCGCGGGCGTGGGAGTGGCGATAGCCGCCTGAAGCTCCGCGACGAGGCCCGCCTGCGTCTCCGCATCCGCCAGCTCCTTCCAATTGATGACGCCATAGATATAGTCGATCGTGTCCTCGTCGGACGAGAAGGGCATCAGGATGCCTCGATACAGCATCTGGTGCCCGCGCGTGCCGACGAACTCCGCCTCGAAGCCGATCGGCGCGCGATTGGCGATGATCTGGAGATAATGGTCGGTCAGCCGCGACAGCAGCGAGCGGCCGGGCACGTCGGCGATGCGCGTGATCGCGGGGTCGAGCGCGCACTCTTCACGCAGCGACCGGCCCAGGAACTTGATGGAGGGATCCTCGATGCCGCGCGAGAAGTCCAGCAGCACGCTGTGCGGGCCGAAATCGACGATACCGGCGGGGTCGAGGTTCTCGATCGAGGGATAGGCGCGGCCCTGCAGCAGCGAGACCCAAAGGTTGTAGGCCCGCACATGCATCCGCCGCTCGTCGTTGCCGATCGCGAGCGTCACCTCCGCGTCCTGGGCGCCCCTGGCTTCCTGTGCGTCGTCCAAGCCGCCTGTCGCGTCCATGCACCTGTCTCCGGCCGCCGATCGACCGCCGGACCTGATGTGCGCCCTGTCTGGTAAACCCGCGGTAAAGGCGCGCGGTGGCGTATCGCTTGTCAGCAACAGGCCGACCTGCTAGCCGCATCGTCCATGGACGCCTCGGCGTCTAGGAGCCGCTTTAGCTCAGCTGGTAGAGCATCGCATTCGTAATGCGGGGGTCGCAGGTTCGAGTCCTGCAAGCGGCACCATCACAACAGCCTGAGAAACAATGAGTTTCTTGCTGCCCGCTCGCCGGGTGGTAGCCAGATCGATGATCTTGGCATCGCGTTGGTATCGCAGGTGAGGTTTGGTGAGCCTGCCCACGTCGGCTCAGAACGCTTCGACCCCGTCGATGAAGCCTGTGAGATACTCGGGCCGTAGGTGGTTGTAGTGCTTCTTGTTGGTGGTCTCGCCCCGGTGGCCCGCGGCTGACTCGATCTGAGCCTCAGGCACACCGCGGCGGTGCATTTCGGTGCTCGTGGTGTGACGAAGGGTGTTGGGCGAGCCGATCCCAACCAGCTTGGGCCGCGGCGAGGTTTCGCCCAGGCGACCACGCACCGGCAGCCATAACTCACTACCCTGCTGGTCATGGGCATGTTCACATATGCCTGCTGCGATGAGGGTCTTCTCGAAGGCAGTCTTGATGCTCTCGACCGGATGCAAATCGAAGCGAAGCTTGCCGGTCTCCGTGTCCACTGACCGCATCTGCCACTGGATGGCCCGGCCAGATTATAGATCGAGCCACGGTGCAAGGGTTGGACACACCAGAACGATCGATCGACGCTTCTTGGTCTGAGCTCGACCCGGCGCATTGAAATAGAGGAGGCCGCCGCGGTGCTGCGTGTCCTTGTCGAGCTCCAAAGCGGCTTCCACGCGCGCGTTGGTGCTGAGCATGATCATGGTGAACATATGGATGTGACGACGCTCTTCCAGCGCCCATGCCGCTTCCAGAAACGCCGCAACCTGATCGACGGTATAGACCAGTTCACGCGGCTCGCTCTTGTTCCTGGGATCGGGGACGAACGGTGCAGACGGGATGAGGTTGCGTTTCTTCCATGCCCAGTTGAGAGGCTGGCGCAGCGCCGCAGTGTCTCGTGCGATGGTCGATGTGCTCACGCCTTGAGCGGCATGCCACGTATGAAACCGCTCCATGAGCACGCTGTTGATGTCGGCGACGGTGGGTGGCCCCAGGAGGCGCCCAGATGATTGCTCGACCGCGAAGAACGCCTGCCAGTGCGAGACGCCGTTTGCGTAGCGGACCGGGTCACTGAGATGGACTTGGGCATGCTGAAGAAGCCAGTCCGCCATAAGCTTTTCAACATACACAACCTTGAAGGGCGCTGTGACCGGCGCTTGAGAGGCGAGGTAATGGTCAGCTAGTGCGTCGAGAAGCGGTTTGGACAGCTTATCTGTCTCACCGCCTCCGATGCCAGCAGACGCACCAGTTGTCGCGGTCAGGTCGATACCAGAGCCAGTAGGGACCGAGCTGGTGGCGTTTACCGCTCGCCGACGTGGCTGCGCGGCCGGCTCGTTACCTTGGCATAATGCGTTTAGTTCCGCTACTTCTAGGAAGAACAGTGCTTGGTAGATCGTTGGCGACATGAGCACCGCTGCCTGCGCAGGCGTCAGGCTGAGCCTTCCCCCCTTTGCGGGTAGCACGCCAAAGAGCTTTGGCAATGGAGTGAGCGATCAATGTCATGTGCGTGTCATAGGATACGCACATTGCCCAGAGTAGCATTTTTAATCACGCAAGATAGATGACTGTAGATGCTTCTTCCTCGTCGGCATATCCGCGCCGGGATACATCGGCCGCCACCATGCTCGCCGCGGGCTTTGAGCAGACCACGGCGTCTCGAAAGATCAGCCTTCGTCAGTTGGGTAAGAAGCTTGGCTACAAGCAAGCGGTGGCTCTATCGCACATGGCGAAGGGACGTATTCCGATTTCCATTGAGCGAGCGACGCAGCTGTCTGAGGCTTTAGGATTCGATCAAGGCACATTCCTCATGGCGATCTTGGAGCAGCGTTACCCGATGGTCAGCTAGGCGGATCGCCTGCGACCGCAACCGCAGGAGCTCTTCAGCGGCTACGACGGAATATTAGCGGGCGTTCCATTGGCTGATTTGGAGGTAGAACACAGGCCAGTTGCGGAGGAGCTCGTCCGTGACAGGCACCCGCAGGAGCGATGGCTCGTTGTTCTGAAGGTTGCAATTATGGCGGCGATCAGGTCGGCAAGGCCGGAGGTGTCGCAGCATGGTCTGATGCCAAAGGAGCATTTTCTGATTACAATCGCTTTGTCGACTTAATAAGTGCGTATTGCATCATACGCTATCTGATACGCCTGTTCGAAACCGCCCGTCGTCGGGCGATCACGTTTGGTCGGTCGTAAATCAGCCAAGACGACTATCAAGTCGCGATCCGCAAGCTCGGTTGGCAGGTGCTGGAGGATCTGAACAGCGAGATTTCGATCTCGTCAAGGATGGTGCGGACCTCTTGTTCGAGATTATCCAGGCGCGATTAGATCTGGCCATCGCGAAGCTGCGGTACCTTGCCTCCAAGCGCATCCACGGCGCAGAGGATGTGGCCAAGCTGATCGACGTGATGTTGTGGAATGGTAGCGTCGGTGTGCTCGATGCTCGTCGCCAAAACACATCTTCGATAGTGGCTATAAGCGCCAGTATCTTGCCACTATTATCAACGCCGATCAGGACACTAAGCTTGTCCTCCATCCTACGCTGGTCGCTGCGGTCGCCAACGGCTCCTGATCTTCTAGCAATATATCAGTATGAGCCTAGCAGCTCCTGAAGGTAATCCGAACACATTCTTGCTAATGTTGCTGTAGCATAACGCAATGTTCCAGCTAATCCCCTCGTCCAACGTAGCGGACTTAACATGAACGGATGTCCGAAGCTGAGGAATGGTCAGTATGCGTCGAGCGACCGCTATTGGATCATTCATTGGCGTCGATCCATCCTTGCGCACGGGCTTCAGCGATACGGTTCCTGGCGACCGGGATCAGCAGGCCGTTCGCGAGGCGAAGGCGCCAGTTCCGCGCGTCGCGCTCGCCCGCCTCGACACTGTCGGCAGCGACCCACCAGCTGCGATGGACCTGCATCCCGTTGAGTGATCCGTGTCGGGCGATCGCTTCGGCAAACGTCATGAGTTCGAGCGTCGAGCCGGACCGGCGATGGACCCGGACGTAATGATCCTCCATCTGGAGACAGAGCACCGGGTCGGCCGAGCGTGGCTGGAGCGGTGTCGCCGCGACCTCGACGGGGACGGCCGGTCCGATGGCGGACCTCTGTCTGCGCGCGATCTCGACGAGTAGCCAGAGGACAACGACGCATAGCTCGACGAGCAAGGTTTGGCCGTACCAGTCCAGCGGTCGAAGCGCCGCCGTCTGCCAAGGCCAGATCGTCCCGGTCACGAGCGCGGACACGACGCTGATCGGCACCGCGGCGACCAGCAGCCCCACCGCCAGCGCGAAGCTGCGCGGCAAGCCGAGGCGCGCACTTACCCTCATCGCGAGCGGAACGACAAGGCCCGCGATTACCGTACCCGCCAGCGTCATGCCCGCTCAGTCGGCAATGCGGGTCAGCACGTCCCCGTTCAGGTAGCTGCCGAACGGGCCGACGATACCCAGAACGATGCCGAGCACGCCGGCGAAGCTGAGCGCGCGTGCCCACCACGCCGCTCCGCCCACCTGACCGTTCCAGCCTTCCGTCATCACGGGACAAGATTGCCGTTTCGGGCAGCGGCTCGCAAGCCTGTACCGATTGCCCGTTCGCGAACCCGCTCGCCCGCCCGCGCATCCGCGCTGGCCACCACATCGGAGTAGACGCATCGGGTTGTGCGAAAGGACCGTCATGACCGATCTCACGCTCGCCCCGCCGCCGTCCGCCGCGTTCGATCGCTTCGCAGCGGCGCCTCCGCTCGCCATCGCGGGCGGCCTCGTTGCGGGGTTGCTGCTGACCGCCGGATACGCTCTCCAGCCGCTATGGTGGACACCGTGGCTCGCGCCCATCGCGATGCTGGCGGTATGCCGGACCGAGCGCGACGCGCGGGTCGCGGGCTCGGTCGCGGGCGCCGCCGCGATGCTGGCGGTCTGGTCCTACTATGTCGCGCAGATCGGATGGGGCGTGGCGCTCGCGATCACCGCGCTGCGGATCGGCGGCTGGCGGCTGTCGGCCCGACTCGCGTTGATCGCCGCGCGCCGACGGCCTCTGTGGCTTGCGGCGCTCGTCCTGCCGGCGAGCCAGGCGGGGTTCGAGGTCGCGACCCTGACCCTGTCGTCGCATGGCGCGGCGGAGAGCCTCGCCTACAGCCAGATGGCGCATCCCGCGCTCGTGCAGGTCGCGTCACTGGGCGGCGTGTCGGCGGTGGTGTTTCTGGTGCTGCTGCCGGGATCGCTGGCGGGGCTGTGGTTTGCGCTCCGGCCGACGCGGCGGGATGCGCTAGCGGCGCTCGCCTGTGTCTGCGCGATCGGGCTTGCAGCGACGGCGTGGACCGCAGTGGCGTTCCACGCTGTCGCCTCGGCACCTCGGATGCGGGTCGCCCTGGTCGCGACCGACGAACTGCCCGGTATCCCGACCGACTGGGGCAGGGTCTGGTCCGCGTACCGGCCGGCCGTGCTGTCGGTCGAGCGCGGAACCGCGCTGACCGTATTGCCCGAGAAGGTGGCGCGGCTCGACATGACGGCGATACCCCGCGTCGAGCGCGATGTCGCGCGCGCGGCCCGGGCGGTCGGCACCACCATCGTCGTTGGGCTGGAGGTGCGGGACCGCATCGGCGAGCGCGGACGCGCGCTGGCGATGGATCCCGCGGGCCGCGCGATCTGGTACGACAAGCAGCGGCTGCTGCCGGGGTTCGAGGATCGCGACCGGCCGGGCCACACCCCAGTCACGATCGGGGTCGCAGGGGCGATCGTCGGGCTGGCGATCTGCAAGGACATGCACATCCCCTCGATCGGGCGGGAGTATCGCGGGGTGAGCGTCATGGCGGTGCCGGCGTGGGACTTCGGTCGCGACGGCTGGATGGGCGCGCGCATGACCGCCCTGCGCGCCGTCGAGAACGGCTACGCGGTCGCGCGCAGCGCACGCGAGGGCCGGCTTGGTGCCTACGATCCCGCCGGTCGGGCGATCGTCGAACGCTCGACCACGGCGCGGGCGATGGTGGTCGCGGCCGACCTTCCGATGGGGGTACGCCCGACGCTCTACGCGCGGGTGGGCGACCTGTTCGGCTGGGCATGCCTCGTAGCGACCACCCTGCTGCTGGTGATGAGTGGGTGGACGCCGCGCGGGCGGGGAGAAGACGGCATGCCAGCCAAACGCCGCTAGCCTCAGCCGATGACCGACAGTCCCCCTGTTCTCCGAACGCGAACGGACGTGCGGGCCGATCTCCGACGGCTCGGCGTCGCCGCTGGCGACGTGCTCATGATACACGCCGCCATGAGCAGGGTCGGGCCGCTGCTGAATGGCCCCGACGCACTGATCGGCGCGCTTCTCGACGTGATCGGGCCGGAAGGCACGTTGATCGCCTACACCAGCTGGGACAGCGTCCACGACGATCTGCTCGACCCCAACGGTCGGGTGCTGGCCGAGTGGCGGGATCACATCCCTGGGTTCGACCCGCTGAGGTCGCGTGCGGTGCGGATGAACGGTATGTTGGCAGAGTTCCTGCGGACGACGCCCGGCGCACGCCGCAGCGGCAACCCCGGTGCCTCGATCGCTGCGCTCGGCCGGCTCGCCGACTGGATCACGGCGGAGCACCCGCAGGACTATGGCTATGGGCAGGGCTCGCCGCTCGCCAAGCTGGTCGAGACGGAGGGCCGCGTGCTGATGGTCGGCGCGCCATGGGACACGATGACCCTCATCCACCACGCCGATCATCTCGCGGACGTCCGGGGCAAGCGGACCCTCCGCTACGAGGTGCCCTATGCCGGTCCGGACGGCGTGACCTGGCGGATGATCGAGGAGTTCGACACGGCCAAGCTGATCCTACCGGGCATGCCCGAGAACTATATCGAGCGGATCGTGTCAGACTTCGTCGAAGTAGGTGACGGCCGTGACGGCCGTGTGGGACAAGCCGCCTCCCTGCTCGTCGACGCGGCGGCGATACTGTGGTTCGCCACCTCCTGGATTGAGCGCTGGGATAGCTTCACGCCAAAGCGCTAGTTCCTGGGCCAAGCGTAGCTGAGCATTCTTCCGAACCAACGTTCGCCCTCATGAACAAGCGGCCAGTCGTGAGTAGCGCGTGCGTGCCGCTGGGTAACCGGGTCTGGGTCATCCTGACGTCACTTGGGTCAGATCCGCCCGCAACTCGGCTCGCTTCGTTTTCTGCTTAGTTAGCATTCGCCAGACGATTGACGTTCAGCCATAGGCGTCTCGCCCCAGCCGGCCGGTCGCGCGGAGGAGGGCAGCTTGGGCGATCAGGACGTCGCTGCGGCTCCGGGCCAGCGCGAGCTGCGCGGCGCGCAGCGACTCGTCGGCGATCAGGATGTCGAGCGTGGTGCGCAAGGAGAAGGCGTACTCCGCCCGCACGCCCTTGAGCGCGAGGTCGGCGGCCGCGACCTGCCGGTCGGCGGCGTCG
>NZ_CAHJWW010000101.1 GCF_903643035.1 Sphingomonas bacterium
CAGGGGGTGGAAACGGGTCGTCTGGTGAGCCCCACAGGCGAACCGCACGACACCGCGCCACCTCCTGACTCTACTCGTCGCGAAGCGACCTTGCAAAATTGGCCACGCTTGGCGCGTGTCTGAAGAGCTCGAGGACCCGATAGCAAGCACAAAGGTACTGACAGCCGGTACCGGCCAGACCTTCTGTCTCCTTATTATTAGATTTGCAGTCTACCCCTCTAGCTAGCAGTTGAAGTCCTATGGACCACCGCGTGAGCGCGGCAGCCGTCAAGCAATGCGCGATCGATCATGCCATGCACGCCTTTCACGCCGTTCACCACTTGCGTCACGCGGAAATCAATGGCCAAGGAGCATAGCTGATAGGCTTGCCCGCGGGTCAGACCCGTTTCGCGGCAGATCAGGTCGATCGCCTCACGAACCGCTTGTTTCATGGCCAGGTCCAAATCCTCGTCCAGTTCCATGACAACCCAGTGATCCGACGTCCTGCCGATTGGTCGGCGCAGACGACCGGCTCCTTTATGAACAACGAAGCGGAAGGTGCCCGTCAGTCCGGTTTCCAGAGCGTTGACACAGACCTCGCCATCACCCTGCCGGCCATGGCCATCGCCCACCGAGAAGCACGCACCTTCAACCCAGACCGGCAAAAACAGGCTTGTGCCTGCGCGTAGTTCCTTGTTGTCGAGATTGCCACCATGCTCGCGCGGCTCCCGGCTGGACAGCGCTCCATAGATGGCGGGCGGAGCGACACCCATCGTGCCGAAGAATGGCGCGAGCGGAAGCGAGCCGCCCCAAGGCGGATGGCATAGGCCAGCCTGCCGATCGATGGCGAGATGGCTGACCATCCGTTCCGGAAAATCCTCCGGTAGCGCTCCGGCAAGCGGGCGATAGGCGCAATAGCCCCAGTCGAGATTGGACTCGACCCTCTCGATCTGCACCTCGAGCAAGTCACCGGGCTCCGCGCCCCTGATGGCGATGGGTCCGGTCAGGATATGCGGCCCCATGCGCGGCAGGTGTGCTGCATGGATGGCGGCGAGCGGTGCGGGCACGCGAAAGCCCGCACTCGGCTCGGGCATCACCTCGGGGCCGCCAGAGACGCACGCGACCACGACCTGATCGCCCGGCCTGATCGAAAGAACGGGTGGAAAGGCCGCGTCGAAGATGCCGAAGCGCACCGTGTCGGGCGTCGACTTCAGATGATATGTCGTGCTCATCTCACCGCCCGCTGTGTCGGGCGGACTATGAGAACCTTAGGCCACGTATCCCAGCGCTTAATTGAAAGCGCTCCGGTGCTTTTTCGGCATAAACCCGGCGCAGGCCATCACTTGCCGATGGCTATGAATCGCGCGGTTCGGAGTATAATCTATCTGTGCCTTGCGAGCCGCTCCCCGGTTCCAGCTCCTCAACCGCCGCCTTGATCGCGTTCGCGAGAAGTCCCGGGATCAACTGCTGGTCCTTTGCGCGGCGCACGATCCGCAGGTTGAGCGGTCGAAGCCTGTCCACGATCGGCAGGAACACCAACAGGCCTTGCGCGCGTTCGTCGTTGACGTTGATCTGGTTCAGGAACGAGATGCCCTGCCCCGACGCGACGAACCCCCGGATCATCTCGATGGAGTTGCTTTCCATCTCCGGGTATAATTTCGTGTTGAGGCGCTCGAACCCGGCGTTGATGATCCCACGCACCATCATGGTCTCGTCGGGCAGGATCATCGGCTGGCCGACGCAATCGCTGATTCTCACGGAAGCACGCTTGGCGAGCGGATGATCCGTGGGGACGATGGCGCCGACATAGCAGTCAATCGCGGCCACGACCGTCAGGTTCGGATCGTCGGGCAGGAGGAACGACAGGCCAAGGTCGCACTCACCGGACGTAACGGCCGTCGCGATCTTGTCGCCGTCGTACCGGCGGAACACCAGCTTCACCATTGGGTAGCGCTCGCGGAACTTTGAGCAGACGCGGATGATGAGCGTGGAGGCCAAGCCACCGACGAGCGCGACGGTCACCGTGCCGCGACGGATGCCCCGCAGATCCTCGATCTGTCCGACCGCATGGCCCAGGTCCTTCAGCGTACGGCGTACATGGTCGACCAGAATTTCGCCCGCCGGCGTCAGCCGCAAGCTGCGATGCAACCGGTGGAAGATCGGACTGCCCAGTTCCGCTTCCAGCGCCAGTATCTGCCGATTGATCGAGGACGAAGCGATGTTGAGCTTCGCCGATGCCTTGCGGATCGATCCGGCGCGCGCGACCTCGTCGAGATACCGTAATAATTGTGAGTGCAACAACCGCATCGACACTCCCCGGGCACTCGCGCTGATCCGCGATCAGCCTGTAAATGAGCTTCATCGAAACGCAAACCGGAGCTGGAAAGGCATCGCACCAATGCTAGGATCGGAGATGTGTTGACGACGTGAGGAGGTATCCTTGGACATACCGCTGATTGATATCTCGGGCTTCCAGGACAGTGACGCCAATGGCAAAGCCACCACCGTGGCGCGGTGGCGTGACGCTCTGGACACGCTCGGCTTCGTGACCATCCGCGGCCACGGCATCCCGGAAACGCTCACCGCAAATCTTCACCGACAGGCGTGCGCGTTCTTCGAACAGCCTCTGGCGGTGAAGCTCCAGTACGCCGAGACAGACCCGGCGCGGCGCGGCACGATGGGATATATACCGCCGATGGGCGAGAGTGTCGGTCGAACGTCCGGCGGCTCCGGCGCCCCGGACTTGGTCGAGTCCTTAAGTTTCTCCGACGCCGGCAGTGAGGCCGGGACAGGCACGACGGTACCGTCGAGGTGGCCGGACCTACCCGACAAGCTGGCCTTGTCGATCGGCGCCTATGCCGACGCGGGCTATGCATTGGGCAAGCGGTTGATGCGGCTCAGCGCGGCCGCGCTCGACCTTGCCGATGACCATTTCGACGCGCTCTACTCGCCGATGCAGAACAAGTTGCGGCTTGCCTATTATCCCGAACAGGACGTCACGCCTGAACCGGGGCAGTTGCGGAACGCTCCGCACACCGATTTCGCTGGGTTCACTATCCTGTTGCAGGACAGCGCTCCGGGCGGACTCCAGGTGCTGATGCCTGACGGGCGGTGGAGCGATGTCCCCTCCGTGCCGGGAACGCTGGTCATTAATACGGGCGACCTGCTGCAACGGTGGACCAACGATCGTTGGGTGTCGAACATGCACCGCGTGGTCAATCCGCCCGCCGAGCGGCGCGGATCGAGCCGCCGGCTGTCGATCGTGTTCTTCACCGGCCCGCGCGACGATGCCGAGATCGTGTGTCTGCCGGGATGCGCCTCGCCAGCCACGCCGCCGCATTACCCTCCGATTACCGCCGGCGAGCATATCCGCGCGAAGGTGCAACAGACCTATGGGGCATAGACGACTCTGCAATCAGCGATGGGTTGGCAGCAGGACGTCCAGTGCGCTGAAATCGGGGAGCCGCGCCGTGCTCTGTTGGCCATCGCGCACGACAACCCGATCCGCCTGGGGGCGTGCCAGCAGCTCGCTATAGGTTCGCGCCGAGAAGAGGATGAAGTCGGCCGGATGCCCCGCGCCGATCTGGCGCGCGGGCAGTCCCATCATGGCGCGAGGCACGCCCGTCACGCTGGCGGGCCAATCGCCGACCGGCGCATCCAGATGGCCGATGCGCAACGCCTCGCGGAACACCGCCAGCATATCGTGGTCCCCATGGGGATGGAGCGGGTCACGCACGTTGTCGCCGCCGATGGCGACCGGGATGCCCCGCTCGCGCATTTCATGGATCAACGTAATGCCGCGCCAGCGGGGTGTACGGCCAGGGTGCCGGTCCTGTAGCTGCAGGTTCAGCACGGGCAGGATGACGACGGACAGCCCCGCCTGCGCGACCGCGTCCAGCGTCCAGTCGACCAGTGGCTCGTCCTGAACGGCGAGGCTACAGCAATGGCCGACCACGATCCTGCCGCCGAATCGCCGCCGAATCGCGGTCTGCGCGATCAGCAATAACGCGGTCGCCGCGGGGTCGCTCGTTTCGTCGACATGGAAATCGAGATCGAGGCCGCGCTCCTCGGCGAGCAGGAACAGGTGGTCGATGATCGCTGGGAGGTCCGGCACCTGCCGGGTGGACGCGCCCAGGACTCCGCCGAACGTGGCGGTCCGCTCCGCTACCGCGCGCGCCAGGGCCGGATCGGCCAGCGCGCCGACCTGGACGAGCGAGACGGCCTGCAACGCGATGCGCCCCGCCCATTGATCGCGCAGGTCGGCAAAGGCCTCCCAGCTCGCGAGCGCCGTCGCGTGGTCGGAGTCGAGGTGGGTGCGGACGGCGTCACAGCCATGCGCGAAGGCGCAGCGCAGTCCGAAGTCCATCCGGAACTGCGTGTCGTTGCGATCCCAATACGCCCGGTCGACCGCGACGGAGTCCAGTGCCGCCAGGAACGTCCCGTCGCAAGCGGGCGCGCGGTCGACGATTTGGCCCTTGTCGAGGTGGCAATGAAGGTCGGTGAAGCATGGCCACAGCATCGCGCGCGCCATGTCGACTTCGGGACATGACGCGAGGATGCCGGATCCCGCGTCCGACCGCGTCACCCCCACTATCTTCCCTGCCGCGACCTGGACATCGCATAGGACGATGTCGCCGTCCCGGTCCGCGATGCCTGGCGCGAGGAAGGCCTTCGGGACCGAACAGCGGCGGAGCATGAAGGCGTCGGCCCGGGGTAGATCGGCGATCGCCATGCCGCTTCTTCCTTGAACAGTTCGGCTGCTCGCCTGCCTGACGCGTCGAACATTAGGGCATCGCCGAGGCGGCGCGGAAGGCGCAAAAAGCGATCGTTGCAATGCGAAGTTGCTGCTGTGCAACCCCGCCCGGCTATGGGACCCTTCGTCGCCAGCAGGAAGCAGGATCGCCGCAGTGCCAACTCAAAGCCGAAACTGGGGCGGCGCCGGCGTGATCGTCGGCTGCGCGGTGGGTAACCTGGTCAGCGTGACACCCGTGCTCAACGGTACGTTCGGCATCTTTCTGGGACCCGTCACCTACGCGCTCGGCTGGTCGCGGACCCAGTTCTCCGCCGTGCTGCTCGTCATGGCGATCGTGGGCGTGGGCGGCTATCCGATCGCCGGGCGATTGGCGGACCGCTACGGCGTCCGCCCAGTGGCGTTGATCGGCAACGTCGTGTTCGCCCTGTGCGTCGCCGGTCTTGCGGTGTCGAGCAAGGATCGAGCACTCACCTACGCGCTTTATGCTCTCGCCGGTCTGGCCGGGACGCTGTCCAGTTGCCTCCTGCTGATGAAGCCTATTTCGCTTTGGTTCCCCCGTCACCAAGGCTTGTTGTTCGCGGTCACCGGCGCGTTCGGGATTAACATCGGCATCGCCCTCATGCCATTCCTCGCCAAGAGCCTTTTGGCCGATCATGGCTGGCGCGAGACCTATGTCGCGTTGGGCGCGCTCACCTTCCTGGTCGGCTTTCCCGCGATGGCGTTGTTGCGGGACCCGGCCCTTGGCAAAGCGTTCGTCCTCGAGGCCGGTCCCGCGCTGCCGGGGCTCACCTTGCGGGAAGCGCGGCAGCATCCCGCCTTCTGGTTGCTCATGGGCAGCGTCTCGCTCGGCGCGGGCTCGCTCAGCGCGATGCTGACCCATATGGTGCCGCTGCTCACCGATCGTGGCGTTTCGCTGAACGCCGCGACCTCGGTGTTTGCGACCACCGCCTTGTGCAATGCGAGTTGGCAGATCGTCATCGGCGCGATGCTGGATCGGACCGGGTCGCCCCGTTTCGCCGGTGCTTTCTTGATCGCAGCCATTATCGGGTTGATGTTGATCGGGTTCGCTGTCGGTTCGACATGGCTGTTCGTTGGCGCGGTGCTGATCGGCATCGGCAGTGGGACCGAATATGGGCTCTTGCCTTGCGTCATTCCGCGTTACTTCGGTGTGCGTTCCTTTAGCGAGATCTATGGGACGATCTTTGGCGTCTCGGTCCTCGTGTCCGGCTTCACGCCGGTCCTGATGGGGTTGGCCTATGACATGCGGGGCAATTACGATCTCGCGCTGGTCCTGATCGGTGGCGCGCTGTTGTGCAGCGCGCTCTTGCTCATAGTCATGCCGTCCTATCGGCCGCTGCGGCTGGCGGGAAGATCGACCGACGCGCCCGGCGATACCAGGCTCGCCGCGATGACCGCGCATTGACGGGGGCAAGGACTACGGACGAGCGATGATTAGGTTGCGACGCGACCCATGGCGGACATCCTTGTTGTCGGCAGCGCCAGTGTCGATCACAGTTTGGTCGTGCCTTGCCTGGCCGCGGCGGGGGAGACGATCAGGGCGGACGCGTTCGACGAGAAGATCGGAGGCAAGGGCGTCAACCAGGCGGTTGCGGCGGCACTCGCCGGAGGCTCGGTCGACATAGTGACCTGTATCAGCGACGACCGTCCCGGTCGGCTGATCTGGGATACCGTGCTGGCCGAGGGGATCGGCGTCGGTGGACCAGCGTCGCCGACACGCGATCTGGCCTTGCGGTGGTGATGACGGCGCAGGGCGGCGACAACATGATCGCCGTGCTGGCAGGCGCTAATGCGCAGCTCGCGCCGGATGCGCTCACGCCGGATCAGTTCCGGGGCAAGCGCGTGGTATTGTGCCAGCTCGAAGTGCCGGTGGCGACGACGCTGCGGGCGGCGGAACTGGCCCGCGATGCCGGGTGGTCTTCATTCTCGCTCCCGCGCCCGCGAGCGCGCTATCACCTCAGCTGCTCTCGCGGGTGGGATGGTTGACACTCAACGAGAGCGAGGCCCGGTCGCTACTCCGTTTGCCCTCGGCTGGTCTCGACCCGGTCAACGCCGCGACACGGCTCCGCGCGCTCGGGGCGCGCAAAGTCATCATCAAGCTGGGCGCGCGCGGATCGTTGCTGCTGGCCGACGGTGCCGATCCCGCCTTCGTCGTCGCCCACCGTGTCGCCGCGGTCGACACGACGGCGGCAGGCGACTGTTTCAACGGTGCCTTCGCCGCCGCGCTTAGCGGGGGTGCCACCCCATTGGACGCGGCGCGTTTCGCATCGGCGGCGTCGGCGCTGGAGGTTATCCGGACGGGGGCCAGCGACGCGATGCCGTACCGCGCCGAGATCGAGCATTTTGCGAGCCTCGCCGCGCCGTCCGCCGCCGCAATCCCTTAGGACAGAGACATGCGCTATATCATCGATTGCGATCCCGGCCATGACGATGCCGTCGCGATCCTGCTGGCTGCGTCGGCGCTCGACATCGCCGGGGTCACGACGGTGTACGGCAACGCTACGGTCGCCCTGACGACCCGCAACGCCTTGGACTTTCTCGACCTTGCGGGCCTCGACATCCCGGTCTTTCGCGGGTCGGAGGCGCCGCTGCGGCGATCGCGGGTCGGGCGAACGTCCATGGCCGGTCGGGTCTCGACGGCGCGGACCTGCCGCGGACCCGGTCCCAGCCTCAGTCGATGGACGCGATCGAGTTCATCGCGCAGCAGGTGGCGCGTCCGGGTGGCGTGTCGGTCATCGCCACTGGGCCGCTCACCAATCTGGCAAAGGCGCTGGCCGCACACCCGCATGTCGAAGCCGGCATCGTGTCCCTCTCGATCATGGGCGGATCGGCCGGACGGGGCAACACGACGCCGGTCGCCGAGTTCAATGCGTTCAGCGATCCTGAGGCGCTGGATGCGCTGCTGGCCTCGTCGATCCCGATGCACATGGTCGGGTACGACATCACCTCGCACACCGGCCTGTCGGACCGCGTTATAGTCCGGCTGGAAACCAGCGGTCGCCGTATCGCGCCATTCATCGGTCAGGTGATGCGCTTCTACCGCGACAGGCAGATGGAAGTCACAGGGATGGACAGCGCGCCCCAGCACGACGCGTGTGCGGTGTTGCCCTATCTGGCACCGGCGCTGGCGAGCTATGCGGACCGTCGCGCCGCAGTCGAACTGCATGGAGAGCTCACGACCGGCATGGTCGTGTTCGACCAGCGACCGGAAACGATGCAGCGCAGCCGACCGTCGCCTTTCGCCCGTCGTCGTCCGATCCGCCTGTGCACGGCGCTGTCGACCGCCGGTGTCATCGACGCGATCATGACGGCGGTCCTGTCCTATCCCTAAACTGAGCGGGGAAGCGGTCCCCGCCCGCCATCAGAAGCTGTAGCGGAGCGTCGCGATCAGCTGGCGGGGCGGCACATATTCCTGAGTGATGACACCACGACCGTTTGCGTCGGAGGCGATGGAGAACGCATCAACGAACCGGGAGCTGACGCCGGCCTTATCCGTCAGGTTGCTGACTACGATATCCAGCCCCCAATGGCTATGCGCTGGCTTGAACTGGATACCGGCGTCAAAAATTAAGTAGCTGGGCACCCGATCAATGCCGGGTTCGTTGAATACGCGCGGCTGGAACGGTCCACGATAGACCGCCGAGAAGTTCGAAACCAGTTTCGATCCCGAGGCGGTGTCGAAGGTCTTGTAGAGCGTCAGGTTGCCGGTGACGCCGGGCAGTTTGGGCACGCTGTTGCCATAGGCGCTCTTGGCTGCCGCGGCGCGCGCGGCGATCGTCTGCGGCGTGAACGCGCCGAACCCTTGCGCCTGCGTCGTCAGCTGCGCCAAATTGCCCTCATAACCGTCGAGCAGCAGCTGGTGCGACAGGATCCTGCCGTGCTCCAGCCCAATCGTGCCGTCGAAGCGGAACCCCGCCGGCAACAGCGCGGATCCTTCGGCCTCCAGTCCGTACATCTCGGCCTTGTCAACATTGCCGACGCCGCCTTGGAACGGCACCGGATCATCCAGCTGGAGCTGAAGGTTCCTGTAGGCGTAATAATACGCGGCGAGGTTGAGCTGGAGCGCATTGTCGGCGAAGCGGTTCTTTGATCCCACTTCAAACGCCGTCACGTGCTCGGGCTGGTAGATCACCGGCACCAGGATCGGCGTCTGCGAGAGATTGCTGCCGCCCGGCTTGTACCCGCGCGAGACGGTCGCGTAGACCAAGTTGCGCGGGCTCAGGTCGCCTTCCAACGATAACCTTGCCTGTCACCGCCCGGCTCTTCAGCCCGGCGCTCGTGGACGGACCATAGAAGTTGAAGTAGTTGCTGACGACGGCCGACACTGTATCCTGCGTGTAGCGGGCACCCGCTGTCAGGCGAAGCCCGTCGAGCAGCTTGTACGTCGCCTGCCCATAGCTCGACCAGGACTCCCGGCTTTGGGTCGATGCGGTCTGGAAGGCGATGTCGAAAATATTGGTGCTGGGTTGCAGTGTGGTGCAGGTCGTCGGCAAGGCCTCGCCTGGATTCTGCGAGAATTCGAGGACGCACAGCTTGCTGCGCTGCTTCAGGTAGAAACCACCCGCTACGACAGCCTGCGAGGTATTATCCGTGCAGCGGCATGAGATGATCGACGCCATGCGCGGACTCGGCCTCAA
>NZ_CAHJWW010000102.1 GCF_903643035.1 Sphingomonas bacterium
GACGACGGGTCGGCAGACGGGTGGGTGGACGAGTGGGCGGGCGACCTGCCCCTGGTCGCCGCCTGGGCGCCGGTGGGACCGTCGGCCGCTGCCCTGCCGCCCGCCACGCGCCTGCGCAGGGGCTGGGACGAGCGGACGTGGCCCAGGTCGACGCGGGGTTACTTCCAGCTTCGCTCGGCCATTCCGCAGCTTTTGTGAATCGAACGGGCGTATACCGCCCGTCCCCGACAGCAAATCCGGTCCTGTCGGAACGTTGCACCCGCGCCCCTGTTCTGGATGTAGTTGAGAACAGGGAGCATCCGATGAAGCCGATCCTGGTAAACGTCGCGGCGGCGGTCGCGGCGCTTGTCGCAACGACCAGCATGACGTGTCCCGCGCTCGCGCAATCCGCGAGGTCGGCGGATGCGCCCCCGCCCCCGGCACCGCCGCCCGTCGCGACGCAGCCCGCCAGGGCGGCGCCCGACATGCAGGCCGTGCTCGATCAGCTGGCGACGCTGGGCTCCAGGCCGGTGGAGACGCTGACGCCGGCGCAGGCGCGCGTGAACCCGTCGGCGGCGGACGCCGCCAAGGCGGCGATGGTGGCCAGGGGCATGTCGACCGCGCCCGATCCGGCGGTGACGACGACCGACATGCCCTATGGCTCCGACCCCAAGCAGTTCGCGCGGATCTACAAGCCCGCGACGGCTGCGGCGGCGGCGGGCAGGCCCATGCCCGTGATCGTCTACTACCATGGCGGCGGCTGGGTGATCGCGGATGTCGATACCTATGACGCCGCGCCGCGCCTGCTGTCGAAACAGCTGAACGCGGTCGTCGTCTCGGTCGAATACCGCCATGCGCCCGAGTTCAAGTTTCCAGCGCAGCACGACGATGCGTTCGCCGCCTATCGCTGGGTGCTCCAGAATGCCGCGTCGCTCGGCGGCGATCCGACGAAGGTCGCGCTTGCCGGCGAGAGCGCGGGCGGCAACCTTGCGGTCGCGACCGCGATCTATGCGCGCGACAACGGCCTCGCCAGGCCGGTGCACATCCTCGCGGTCTATCCGATCGCCAACAGCAGCATGACGCTGCCGTCGCGCACGGACTCGGCCAATGCGAAGCCGCTGAACACGGCGATGCTGAAGTGGTTCGGCTATTATTACTCGACGACGCCGGCGGATGGGGCCGACCCGCGGATCAACCTCGTGAAGGCGGACCTGCACGGGCTGCCGCCGACGACGATCGTCAACGCGCAGATCGATCCGCTCCGCTCGGACGGCGAGACGCTGGCGGCCGCGATGCGAACGGCCGGCGACCGCGTCGAGCAGCGCACCTTCCCGGGCGTGACGCACGAGATGTTCGGGATGGGGCAGGTGGTGCGCGGCGCCCATGACGCGAACGTGTACGCGATCGCCAAGCTGAAGGCGGCGTTCGCGACACCGATGCGCTGAGGGCCGATGCGCCGAAGGTCGGGACGGGCGCGATCGTCGCGGTCGCGCCCGTCCCGACCGCCCTTCCGCCTCGCGAGACTACCCGATGCCGACGCTCACCACCGACACCCTCCTGATCGACTATCGCGACGACGGCCCCGGCGACGGCCCGGTCGTGCTGCTGCTCCACGGCTGGCCCGACGATGCGACGACGTGGGACGCGGTGTTCCCCGCCCTGAACGCCGCGGGCCTGCGCACGATCGTGCCGACGCTGCGCGGGTTCGGCGGGACGCGGCTGGTCGGCGACGCGCCGCGCAGCGGGGACAGCGCGACGCTGGCGATCGATGCCGTCGCGCTGATGGACGGGCTTGGCATCGACCGCTTCATGGTCGCCGGCCACGACTGGGGCGCCAACGCCGCCGAGGCGCTGGCGGTCGGCTGGCCCGGCCGCGTTGAGCGGATGGCGATGCTGGCGACGCCGCCACGGCTCGGCGGCATGCCGACGCCGCCGTTCGAACAGGCGCAGCGGCAATGGTACCACTGGTTCATGGCGACCGCGCGCGGCGCGCGGGCGGTACGCGCCGATCGCAACGGGTTCGCGCGCATCCACTGGGTGAACTGGTCGCCGCCGGGCTGGTTCGACGAGGCGACCTTCGACCAGGTGGCGCGATCGTGGGACAACCCCGACTGGGTCGACGTCACGCTGCACAGCTACCGCTCGCGCTGGGACGAGGCGGAGCCCGACCAGCGCAGCCGGTGGCTGGAGGATAAGGTGAAGGCGACCGCGACACTTTCGCTGCCGACGATCTATCTCCAGGGGGCGGTCGACGGGATCAACCCGCCGTCCGCGAGCAGGGACGTGGCCGCGAGGTTCGACGGCCCGTTCGCGATCGTCCAGCTTTCCGGCGTCGGCCATTTCATCCAGCGCGAGAACCCCGCCGCCGTCGCGCGCCACCTCCTCCACCTGTTCACCGGCGATCCCGCCACCCTGTCCGACACCACCGACCGGAGCCTCGTCATGACCAAAGCCAGACCCCTGATCGCCAGGCTCGCCGTCGCCGGCGCAATCGCGACCGCCGCGATCGGGGCGACCGCCTTCGCATAGACGCGCGGCCCCCTGACCCAGGTCGCGCGGTTCGATCACCAGGCGACGGGCGTCGCGGTCGCCGCCGACGGCCGCCGCTTCGTCAACTTCCCGCGCTGGACCGACGACGCGCCGGTCTCGGTCGCCGAGGTGATAAAGGACGGCACCCTGCGCCCCTATCCCGACGCGAAGTGGAACGAGTGGCGCAACGCCCGGGCTAGCGAGCTGTCGGTCGGCGACCATTTCGTCTGCGTCCAGTCGATCGTGCCCGACGGCCACGGCAATCTCTGGGTGGTCGATCCCGGCGCGCCCGGCAACGAGAAGATCTTGGAAGGGGCGCCCAAGCTCGTCCGCATCGACCTTGCGACGAACAGCGTGACCAAGGTCATCCCGGTGCCGGCCGAGGTGGCGCTGCAAGGCACCTATCTGAACGACATCCGCTTCTCGCCCGACGGCGGGACCGGCTACATCACCGACAGCGGCACGCGCGGCGCGATCATCGTCGTCGATCTGGAGAGCGGCCACAGCTGGCGCACGCTCGACGGCCATCCCTCGACCCAGGTCGACAAGACGGTGAAGGTCGCGATCGACGGCAGGCCGCTGGTGCGTCCCGACGGTCGCCAGCCCGCCTTCGCCGCCGACGGCATCGCCATCTCCAACGACGGCAGGACGCTGTTCTTCCAGGCCCTGACCGGCAGGACGCTGTACTCGATCGACACCGCGAAGCTGCGCGACGGTGTCGGCGAGGCGGAACGCGCGGCGGCGGTGAGGACGGTCGCGACGACCCATGTCGCCGACGGCCTGTGGATGAGCAGGGCGGGAACCCTCTATCTCACCTCGCCGACCGACTATTCGGTGACGCGCCTCGCCGGCAGGAAGGTCGTGCCGGTGCTGACCGACCGGCGGCTGCGCTGGCCGGACACCTTCGCGGAAGGGCCGGACGGCACGATCTACCTGACCGCGAGCCATATCCAGGACACGCCATGGTTCACGCCGGGCGCGCCGCCGTCGGTCAGGACGGAGCTGTTCTCGTTCAAGCCGCCGGAGGCCAGATGACCTATCTTCGCTACAGCGCCGACATCGAGACGCCCGAGCCCGACGAGCAGGAGACGATCGACGGCATCATCCAGGGCATGACCAAGGAGAGCCAAACGGTCGAGAAGCGCGAGGGTCGCGCGGTCCGCGCCAGCCACGCCAAGAGCTCGGCCTGCGCGATCGGCGAGCTGGTGGTCGCCGACGGCCTGCCGCCCGAACTTGCCCAGGGGCTGTTCGCCCGGGGCGGCGCGTTCAAGGTCGCGGTGCGTTTCGCGCAGGGACCGGGCGAGACGCTGGGCGACCGCGTCTCCACGCATCGCGGCATGGCGATCAAGGTGTTCGGGGTCGAGGGCGAGAAGCTGCCGGGGCACGATGCGCCGACGCAGGATTTCGTCCTCGCCAGCGGCCCGACCTTTCCGGCCGGCACCGCGTCGGGCTTCCTCAGCCAGGCGAAGAAGATCGGCGCGACCACGCCGATGCCGGAAGGCGTGAAGAGCGCCGCCTCGTCGCTGGCGCGCAACATCAACAAGGTGCTCAACGCCGTCGCGGGCGGTCCCAGCCCGACCCTCGACTTCTACGGTCATCCGTTCGGCCATCCGCTCGACGACCATTATTTCAGCCAGTGCCCGATCCGGTTCGGCGACCATGTCGCCAAGCTCGGCGCCTTTCCCGCCTCGCCGGCGCAGGACGCGCTGAACGACTGGCGCCTCGATCCGCATCGGGACGAGGACGGCTTCCGCCACGCCGCGACCGGCTTCCTCGCCGAGCACGACGTCGTCTTCGAGCTGCGCGCCCAGCTGTGGGCGAACGCCGGGACGCAGCCGATCGAGGACGCCTCGGTCGAGTGGCCGGCGCAGGACAGCCAGTACCGCACCGTCGCCACGATCCGGCTGCCACGGCAGGACGCCTATGGGCCGGAGCGCGTCCGCTATTTCGACGAGGTGATGACGTTCCGCCCAGCGCACAGCCTCGCCGCGCACCGCCCGCTCGGCTCGGTGATGCGCGCGCGGCTGCAGGTCTATCGCGCGCTGTCCGACTTCCGGCACCGCGAGAACGGCGTGCAGGAGCGGAACACGGGCGACATCGCGCTGATCCCCGCCTAGCGCCCCTGGTTCCCCCGGATGCCCTGCAGCAGCATCCGTCCGAGCCCGCCCGCCGAGCCGACCCGGCGCAGCGGGCCGGTGCGCAGGGCGGTATAGATGCTGGGGTGCGAGACATGGCCGTGCGTGCTGCCGTCCGTGCTCGCCTTCACGCCCGGGCCATCGAGGTTGTCGGGCCGGTCGTCGCGCGGCTGCGAGGTCCTGAACAACCGCGGACCGAGCAGCGCCGCCGCCGCGTCGGCGACGTTGGGAAACGCCTGGCCCAGCAGGCTGCCGACCACGCCGGCGCCGCCGACGTAAAGGTCCCGCTCGGGGTTCTGCGCGGCATGGAGGATCGTCCGGGCGACGTCGTCCGGCCGGTAGAAGGGCGGCGGCATCGTCGCCTGCCGGTCCATGCGGTTGCGCTGGTGCTCCAGGATGGGCGTGGCGATCGGGGCGGGCTTTACCAACGTCACCGCGACCGGCGCCCGATCGGTCATCAGCTCGATCCTCAGCGCGTCGGTATAGCCCTTGATCGCGTGCTTCGACGCCGAATACAGGCCCATGAACGGCGCCGCGACGTCGGACGCGACGCTGCCGACGTTTATCAGGACGCCGCCTTGCGCCTTGAGATGCGGCAGCGCCGCCTTGCAGCCGTGGACGGTGCCCCAGAAATTGATGTCGAAGACGCGCCGCGCGTCCTCGTCGGACAGGTCCTCCAGCTTGCCGGCGATCGCGACGCCGGCGTTGTTCACCCAGGTGTCGATCCGGCCGAAGGTCTCGACGGCATGGGTCGCGAGCCGGTCGACCGCGGCGGCGTCGCTCACGTCGGTGACGCAGGCGGAGGCCAGCCCCCGCACGGCGGCGATCTCCGCCACCAGCGAGGCGAGCCCCTCGCTTCCTCGCGCCGCCGCCACCACCGATGCGCCGCGCGCCGCCGCCATCAGCGCGGTCGCGCGGCCGATGCCGCTGGAGGCGCCGGTGATGACGATCACCTGGTCCGCGAGCGGCTTCAGTCGTATCATCGGAACCCTTTCGGGATCGCGCGCGACCGTGACGGGAGCCTGGGACCGGGCCTAGGACCGGGCCTGGGACCGTTCACGCCGCCTGCGCCTCGACCATCTCGGTCTTCAGGCTGGCCATGTCGATGACGTAGCGGAAGCGGACGGCCTCGTCCTTGACCTTCCTGTACGCCTCGTTGACCTCCTGGATCGGGATCACCTCGACCTCCGGCGCGATGCCGTGCTCGGCGCAGAAGTCCAGCACCTCCTGCGTCTCCGCGATCGAGCCGATCAGCGAGCCGGCGATCGTCCGGCGGTGCATGATGACCTCCTGGTGGTTCCAGCCCGGCATCTGGGCGAGCGCGCCGACCGACACATAGGCCGCGTCGCGCTTCAGCAGGGTGACGAACGGGTCGACCTTGTGCTTCTCGGGAATGGTCGAGAGGATGAGGTCGAAACTCGACTCCAGCGCCTCGTACGCCTTCCTGTCGCCCTCCAGCACCGCGTCCACGCCCAGCTTTTCGGCCTCGGCGAGCTTGTCCCGGTCGGTGGTGAACACCGTCACCTGCGCGCCCAGCGCGCGGGCGAGCTTCACCGCCATGTCGCCCAGCCCGCCGAAGCCGACCACGCCCACCCTGTCGCCCGCCTTCACGCCCCAGTGCCTCATCGGCGAGAAGGTGGTGACGCCGGCGCACAGGATCGGCGCCGCCGCCTCGATCGGGATCGCCGCCGGTATCCTGAGGACGAAATCCTCCTTGACGACGATCGCGTTCGAATAGCCGCCATAGGTGTTGTCGCGGCGGTACATGTTGTCGTGCGTCCTCGCCTTGGCCTTCGGCTTCATCGGGCCGTTATAGGTCGCGAGCCAGCTGTTGGGGCCTTCGCAGTAATTCTCCTCGCGGTCGCGGCACGGCTCGCACGAGCGGCAGCTGTCGACCATGCAGCCGACCCCGACCAGGTCGCCTTCCTTGTGCAGGGTGACGTTCGCCCCCGCCCTTGTCACCCGCCCGACGATCTCGTGGCCGGGCATGCACGGATAGACGGTGTTGCCCCAGTCGTTCTCTGCCTGGTGGATGTCGGAGTGGCATACGCCGCAATACAGGATGTCGATCTCCACCTCGTCCGCGCCGGCCTCCTCGCGCTCGAACTCGATCGGCCTGAGACGGGAAAAGGAGTGGCTGGTGGCATAGCCCATCGCCTTTATCATGATATAATATCCCGTTCTCAGATGGTTACGAGGTTCGTGACGTAACGCGACCGATCGGATCCGTATCCGCTCCACCCTTCTTTTCGGACGGTTCAGGCGTCCGGCCTTTCGCCTTTGATGCGGATGGCCGCGTGGGGGAGCCGAAGGAACGACGCCGCCTCAAATGATCGTCCGGCGGGGACCGGTCCCGGTATTCGACCGGCATGAAACGGGACTCGTTCGCAGGCGGTCAGGATCCGTTCGTGCCGCCGACCGATGCCGAGAAGCAGCGGGTCGGCGCCCTGCTGGCGACGGTCAGCACGCGGACGCTCCTCCTGACCCTGGCGAGCCTGAGCCAGCAGAACGAGGATGCCAGCCTGATCGTCGCCGCGCTGCTCGATCGGTTCCCACCCGTGGAAGGCGAGCCCGATGACCCGGACCGGATCAGGATCCGGTAACGCCGATGTAGCGGATCGCCGCGTCCGTCCCGGCATTGACGGCGCGGAGCGATCCGATCCGGGCGCCGGTCGCGGACCGGACCACGAGGTCGATGTCGTAGTTCCCGCACTGTTCGAGCTGAACGAGATCGGTCATCGAATTGCCGCCGATCGTGTCCCAGACCTCTCCGGTCACATGGAGGCCGGTGCATCGGACCGCACGGATGAACTGTCCGTTCCTGCGACCGCGCAACGTCACGTTGCGCAGCGTGACGTTGCCGCAATCGGTCAGATAGGCCGTCGGACCGTCCTGGGTGGCGGCGCCGAAATCGAGGTCGGCGTTGGCGATCGTGATCCCGTCGATGACGCAGCCCTGAGCGACGCCGTCGTTCCGCATCATCAGCGGGCAACCGGTCGGCCCTTGCGTGATCCGCCCCCTGATGCCGATCAGCGTCACGTTCCTGATCGTCGCCTGCCCCGTCGCCGTGCCGGTGTAGAACTTGATGCAGGAGAAGGCGTCGCTGTCGAGCGTCATGGTCGTGAGCGTGATGCGCTCCATCAGCGCGTTGAGCGACTCCTGGTTCTCGGACGTGAACGACAGCGCGTCGTCGCCGCTCTGGACGGCGATGTTCGATCCCGTGACCCTGCTGCACGCGCCAAAGAAATGGAGCCCGTCCGCCCCCGGCATGTTCACGCCGGAATTGAGGACGAGCCCGTTGAGATAGCCGCCGGCCGAGTTCTTGATCTCCATGCCGAAGCCGGTCAGCGGCCCGGCCGTCTGCACGCCGACGACGGTGAACCCGTCCGTCCCGACGATGCCCAGTCCCTTTCGCGTCACGCCGTCGGAACCGGACGCGGCGCCGACGAACGCGCCGCCCGCGCCGGTGATCGTGACGTTGGAGAGCCGGCCGCCCGTCCGGTTGGTGAGGCAGTGGAGCGTTCCCACCGACGGGCCGTGGTCGTTGTAAAGGTCCCCCGCCATGACGATCCGGGCGTTGCTGGAATAGCCAAGGCCGGTGCTGGACAGCCGGTTCCCGCCCACCGGGATCGTGCAGGTCCTGTGGGCCGCCGCGGCGGCGTCGAGCGCGGCCTGGAGCGTGGCGGTCATGTCGGCGGAGCCCATGGGCGAGGTCATGGACGGTCGATAGGACCCCGGAGGTTACATGTTCCTTGCCACGCTTCGACGAACGGCGAAAAATACCTCATTTGATGTGTCCGCGATATCTTCCGCGCTTGCGGGCCTCGTCGTTAGGCCTGTGGTAAGGATCATGGCGTCCAATGATCCCATGCAGCCGAGCCAGCCCCGTCACGATCGCCGGCGCTTCCTGCGCCTCGCGGCCGGTGTCACCACCGGCGCCCTGTTGTCGGGATGCGGGGCCGGCGGGAGCACGCCGGGCGACAGCATCCGGACCGTCGCGGGAACCGCCGTGCCGGTGGCCGGCGCGACGTCGGCGGGAACGGGGGCGGGAACGGGAGCGGGGGCGGCGACCGGCCAGGTGCCCCTCAACCTGGCGCTGAACCTCGCGTACCTCGGCGCGCAATATTATGGCCATGCGGCTGGTGGGACCGGGCTGCCGGCCACGCTGACGGGCGGCGTCGGTGTCGCCGGGCCGGTGTCGGGAGCCCGCCGGGCGAGCTTCGCCGACGCGCTGACCGCAAGCCATGCCGCCGAACTCGCCGGCGACAAGCAGGCGCACGTCGTCGCGCTGCGCGCGTATCTGGGGGAGCTTGCCGCCGCGCAGCCCGCGCTCGACCTCTCGCCCGCGCCGTCGGGCGCGTTCTCGCTGGCCGCGCAGCGCGCCGGCATCGTGCCGGCCGGCGGCGCATTCGACCCCTATGCCGACGACTCAGGGTTCCTGCTCGGGGCTTTCCTGATCCAGAACGCCGTGGCGGCGGCGTACCGGACGCTGTTGGCGCAGACGGAGCCCGCGGCGGCGGCGCTGGTCGGGGCGAACCTCGCCGACTCGATCTATCACGGGGGACTGATCCGGGCGCTGCTGGACGACCGGGCCGCGCGCGACCCGTCGATCGCCAGGGCGATGGCGAACGCTGGCGCGCTGCTCGCGGCGCATGACGCCGCCGACGCCGGCGACCAGACGCCG
>NZ_CAHJWW010000103.1 GCF_903643035.1 Sphingomonas bacterium
GGCGGCGGCGAGGCGGCCCAGCGCCGGCGCGGTCTGAATGCCGTAGCCGCCCAACGCCGCATACCAGACGAAGCCGGGGACGACCGGATCGCGGCCGACCACCGGCGACCGGTCGGCGACGAACGAACGCAGCCCCGCCCAGCGGTGTGCGACGCGGCGCACCGCCAGCGTGGTGGCGCGCTCGACGCGGTCGATCGCGATCGCGATGTCGAGCTCGTCGGCCTGCGCGTCGCACGGCTCGCTAGGGTTCTCGTCGGCGGGGGAGAGCAGCAGCGTGCCCGCATCGGGCTTGAGGTAGAACTGCTCCTTGGCGTCGAGGAGCATCGGCCATGTGTCGGCGCCCCCTGGCGCGTCGAGGACGCAGACGGTGCGGCGCAGCGGCGTCAGGCCGATGTCGAGCGCCCCCGCCATCGCGCCGATCGCGTCCGCCCAAGCGCCGGCGGCGTTGACGATCGTGGCGGCGCGGAAACTCCCCTCCCGGGTCGCGACCGTCCATTGCCCGTCGGCGCGGTCGAGCCCGGTCACCTCGGCGCCGGTGACAACCCGGCCGCCCCTCGTCTTGAGCAGCCGCAGCCAGCCCTGCTGGAGTTGATGCACGTCGATGTCGGACGTGGTGCGGATCAGCGCCGCGCCGACGAGCGCCTCGGGCCTGAGGATCGGGCACATCGCGACCGCCTCCTCGACCGTCTTCGGCTCGATCGAATCGCCCTTGACCATCTGCGCCAGCGAGAAGGCCAGCGCCTCGCGCTGGTCGTGAGTCGCGGTGACCAGCACCGGGCGCGGCGTGAGGAGGTTGGTGGGCCAGGATGCCGCAGGGGGAGCCTGGAAGAAATCGTGGCTGGCGCGGGTCAGCGCGCGGATGGTGTCATTGCCGTAACTCAACGCGAAGATCGCCGCCGACCGGCCGCTCGAATGATAGCCCGGCTGCCCTTCCATTTCGAGCAGCAGCACCGAGCCGTGCCCGGCAAGCTCCGCCGCCGCCGCAGAGCCGGCGACGCCGCCGCCGATGACGATGAAATCAACGAGATCGGTCATGCGCTTCCATCCTGGCCGTCATCCTGCTCCGCCGGCATCGTGGCCGCTCTAGTTTCACAGATACGCTATATAAGCAACTGTGTTGCCCACTTGGAAAACTCGACATGCCGGGCTATGGCCCGTGTCCGCGATGTTAGCGATGATAGCCGGGAGGCCGCATGAACATGATCCGTCGGCGATGGGGATGGACCTCGGCACTCGCTGCGCTCGCGCTTGCAGGCCCCGCGCTTGCGACACCGACGCGCGCGGCGACCGAGGCCGAGCTGGCGCGCATCGCCACGACGGTGGGCGGCGAGGTCGGGATCGAGGCGGTCAACCTCAGGACCGGCGACACGCTGACGCTAAATGCGCGCGACGCGTACCCGATGGCGAGCGTGTTCAAGATCGCGGTTGCCGGCGCGATCCTCGCGCAGATCGATGCCGGGAAGCTGACGCTCGATCAGCTTGTGCCGATCGATCCCGATCTTGTCTTCGACTCGGAGGGCATCGCTGAAATCCTGCCCTATCCGGGGCTGTCGATCTCGACCCGCAACCTGCTCGAGACGATGCTGACACGCAGCGACAACACCGCCGCCAACGTGCTGACCCGGCTGGCGGGCGGCCCGGCGGCGGTGACGGCGTGGGTGCGGCATGCCGGGATCGAGGGGCTGCGCGTCGACGGCGACACCATCTCGCTGAACGAGCGTTTCTACGAGATCAAGGCGCCGCCGGGAAACACGCTCAACGCGGTCATCCAGGCCGACCCGTCCTTCGCGGCGCGCGAGTACATCCCCAACCCGCGGTTCGACGCCGATCCGCGGGACACGGCCAGCCCCGACGCGATCGTTCATCTCTTGACCAAGATCGAGCGCGACCGCTTGCTCAAGCCCGACAGCACTGCGCTGCTGCTCGGCATCATGAGCCGCTGCACCACCGGCGGCAAGCGCATCCGCGCGCTACTGCCGCCCGGCGTCACGGTCGCGGACAAGACCGGGACGATCAGCGGCACTGTCAACGACGTCGGCTACGTCACGCTGCCCGGCGGGCGCGGCACCGTCGTCGTCGCGATCATGGTCAAGGCGAGCAGCAGCCTCCAGCGCGAGGTCATCATCGGCCAGCTCGCCCGCTCGGTCTACGATTACATGATCTTCGCGGCGCCGACGCCCTGATGGCGCGGATCGCCGCGCTGCTCCTTGCGCTGCTGCTAGGCGCCGCTGGCGCCTCCGCGCAAGCGAAGCCGCCGGCCGGGACACCGTTGACGGCGACGGATGTCGAGGCGTGGATGGATGGCTTCATGCCGTTCGCACTGCGCCGCGCCGACATCCCGGGCGCGGTGGTAGTCGTCGTCAAGGACGGCCACGTCCTGTTCGAGAAGGGTTACGGGCTCGCCGATGTCGCCACCGGGAAACCGGTCGACCCGCGCGCGACGCTATTCCGGGTCGGCTCGATCTCCAAGCTGTTCACCTGGACAACGGTGATGCAGCTGGTCGAGCAGCATCGCATCGACCTCGACGCCGACGTCAATCGCTACCTCGATTTCCGCGTGCCGCCACGCGCCGGCCGGCCGGTGACGATGCGCGAGCTGATGACCCACACCGCCGGTTTCGAGGAGGCGACGCGCGGCATCGCCACGCAGGACCCGAGCGACACCACCAGCCTCGGCGCCGCACTCGCGCGGCGGGTGCCGGCACGGGTGTTCGATCCCGGCACGACGCCGGCCTATTCCAACTATGGCGCGGCGCTCGCCGGCTATATCGTCGAGCGCGTGTCGCACGAGCGCTTCGCCGACTATGTCGCGCATCACGTCCTCTCCCCACTCGGCATGGCCCGGTCGACCTTCGTCCAGCCGCTGCCGCCCGCGCTCGCACCCGGCATGGCGGCGGGCTATGTCGAGGGCAGCGGCCCGCCGCAGCCGTTCGAGCAGGTCGTGTGGTCGCCCGCCGGCGGGCTCTCGATCACCGGCGACGACATGGCGCGCTTCATGATCGCGCATCTCGACGACGGCCGTCTCGGCGGCGCGACCATCCTTCGGCCGGAGACGGCGCGGACGATGCACGCGCCCGCGCTCGCGGTGATGCCACCGCTCGACCAGATGGCGCTCGGCTTCATCGGCCTGGACGTCAACGGACGCCGCGTGATCGGCCATGACGGCGCGACGGTGGCGTTCCACGCGACCATGGCGCTGTACCTCGACGAGCATGTCGGGCTGTTCGTGGCGGTCAACGCGATGGGGCGCGATGGAGCGAACCGGCCGCTGCTGAAGGGCGTGTTCCAGGGGTTCAGCGACCGCTACTTCCCGGGACCGCCGCCGACGCTGGTGCGGGTGGACCGGCCCACAGCTCTCGCGCATGGCCGGCTGTTCGAGAATGCCTATGCGACGACGCGGCGGCCGTTTTCGACCTTTCTCGCCGGTGCCTTCTTGCTCGGGCAGTTTGGCGTGCGGGTGCAGGACGACGGCACGATCGTGGTCGACGGCCTCGACAGCTTGAGCGGCGCGCCCAAGCGCTTCCGCGAGACCGCGCGTTTCCTGTGGAGCGAGGTCGGCGGCAGCGACCGGCTCGCCGTGCGGCTGGAAGGGGGCCGGATCATGGCGTTCGCGCACGACGAGGATCCGACCGAGCTATACCAGGCGATCGCGCCCGCGCGATCGGCGCGGCTGCTGCTGCCGTTGTCGGGCGCGGCGCTGCTCGTCATCCTCGTGACGGTGCTGGTGTGGCCGATCGCGGCGCTGGTCCGCCGCCGCTACGGCGTTCGCCTGACGCTCACCCACCGCCAGGTCGCCGCCCGGCGGCTGACCAGGACGTTCGGGGTGGTCGCGCTCGCCGCTGCCGCCGGCTGGGCCTGGGTGCTGTCGCTGCTGGCGCCGCCGAACGGCATCTTCCTGCTCGACCATCATATGGTCGGCATCCATCTTGTCCAGCTGCTGTCGATCGTCGGGTTGCCGGGCGGCGTGCTCGTTGCGCTGTTCGCATTCGCGATCGCCCTGCGGTCGCCCTCGCCCTGGTGGTCGCGCGGCTGGACGGGGTTGGTCGTGTTCGCGTTCGCGGCGCTGACCTGGGCGGCCTGGGTGGGCCAGCTGCTGAGCTTCGGGACGGATTATTGATGGAGGTCGGGCGGCGGGAACTGTTGGCGGCGGCGGGTGCGATGCCTTGGATGAGCGCGGCGGGCGTAGCGGCGGCCGATCTCCCGGTCACCCCGGCGATGCTCGCCGAGGCGCTCGCCAGCGCGGTCGCGGCGGGGACGCCGGGACTGTCGGCGGCGATCGCGACGCGACGCGGGGTGATCTGGACCGGGGTCGCGGGGCTGGCGGATATCGGCGCCGGGCGAGCGATCGACGAGGCCGACCTGTTCGGCATCGGCAGCATCACCAAGCTGTTCGTCACGGTCGTCGTCCTGCAACTGGTCGAGCAAAAGCGCCTGTCGGTCGACGCGACACCGCGCGCACTGCTCGGGGCGGCGGCGACCCGCGGCATCGCCAATGCCGACACCGCCACGATCGGCCAGCTGCTCGCCCACTCCGCCGGAGTGCCAAGCTGGGAGGATGATCCCGCCTGGATCCGGCGCGGCCGCGGCGTCGCGATCGATCCCGCGCACCGCTGGGGCAAGACCGAGGCACTCGACTATATCCGGGGCGTGCCCGCCACCGGCGCGCCGGGCGCTGGATTCCGCTATTCCAATAGCGGCTACACCCTGTTGGGGCTGATCGTCGAACGCGTCACCGGCCGCAGCGCCGGCGCCGAGATACGCGACCGCATCCTGACGCCGCTGGCGCTCGCCGACACTTGGCTCGACGGCTTTGAGGCAGGGCGCCCCGAGCGTTTGCCGCATCGCTACCACTACGCCACCGACGCCTTCCGTCGCGATGCCGGCATCGCGCCCGCCTTCGCCACGGTGCGGCCGGGGCTGATCGACGCGACCGGCGCCAACCTGTCGGTCGAGTGGACCGCGGGCGGCATCGTCTCCTCGCCGCGCGACCTCGCGACCTTCGCGCTGGCGCTGCGCGACGGGCGGCTGCTCCGGCCACCCAGCCTCGCCTATATGCGGCAGTGGAAGTCGGCACGCTCCTATGCCGAGATGGGCCACGGGCTGTTCCGCTTCATCACCCCGACCGGCGCGTTCGAGGGGCACGCCGGCAGCGTCCTCGGCTTCACCGGCGGACTCGGCTGGGCGGAGGGCGAGGATGCGGTGGTGGCGGTGCTCGCCAATGTTGGCGCGATGCATGCCGGCGAGACGCCGCCCGCCGCCTATGACGTCGCGCTCAACTCCAGCTTCACCGGGCTGGCGCTCCGCTATACCGGTCAACAATATTCGCCCAAATAGCTAGTAGTTGCTACGGTAGAAAATATGTAGCACACTTCGCTTGACAGGCGAGTCATGCAAGGCCGCCGCGCACATCAGGGAACGGCGATGACCAACAAGCATGTGATCGGGCTGGCAGTCTGCACCTCGGCGTTGACGCTTCTCGCCAACGGTCGGGCGACCGCGCAGGTCGCGCCGCCCGCCACGTCCGACATCAACACCGCCGACATAGTCGTTACCGCGCAGAAGAAGTCCGAGAGCGTCCAGAAGGTGCCCGCGCAGGTCAGCGTCGTCGGCGCCGCCGCCATCGAGCAGTTGCACGCGACCAGCCTGGAAGACATTGGCGGCTATGTTCCCGGCCTCCAGGTGAACTCGGGCGGTACCCCGGGCCAGACGATCGTCAGTCTGCGCGGCATCGCGCCGGTCGGCCCATCCGCGACGGTCGCCTCCTATGTGGACGAGAGCCCGATCGGCTCAAGCACGATCAACGCGGGCCTGTCGTCCACCGGCGTCGCTTCCTCGCTCGACCTCCTGCCCTACGACGTCGAGCGTATCGAGGTGCTGCAGGGGCCGCAGGGCACGCTCTACGGCGCCAACTCGCTTGGCGGCCTGGTCAAGTACGTGCTGAAAAATCCCAGTCTCGACCATGTTCATGGGGCCATCGGCGGCGACGTGTTCGGCATCGACGGCGCTCATGCCGTTGGCGGCGGCGGACGGGCGATGCTGAGCGTGCCGGTGATCGCCGGCAAGCTTGCCGTGCTGGGCAGCTACAGCTCGGAGTCGACCCCCGGCTTCATCGACAATGCCCAGACCGGCGCCAGGGACCAGAACCACCTGCGTCAGCAGAGCGCCCGTGCGGCGCTGCTGTGGCAGCCAATCGACCGGCTGTCGGTCAAGCTCGGCTTCCTGTGGCAGAACAGCGTCGCCGCCAACAACAGCCAGGTGGCGCTGGACCCGGTCACGCTGCGGCCGGTCGCGGGCGACCTCAAGAACGACAACTTTCTCGGCGAGCCGTCGAACGTGTCGCTGCACCTCTATTCGGGCCAGCTCGACTGGGATTTCGGAGGGGCCAAGCTGATCTCGGTGAGCAGCTACTCCAGAACACGCGCGGTCGACTACCAGGACTCGACGCGCGGCAATCTGCTTCTCCTGGGCGCGTTCGGCGTTCCCGATGGCGGGCTGGTTCCGTTCCACCAAACCCTGCGCACCAGCAAGTTCACGCAGGAGGTCCGCCTTTCCTCGCCGTCGAGCAACAGGCTGGAGTGGCTGATCGGCGGTTTCTATACGCACGAGCGGACCCACGACGACCAGATCGAGAACGCGCTGCAGCCTGACGGCCAGCCGGTGACGCCGGTCGACCTCGGCTTCGGTCCGATCCCGGCCGACCCGCTCTTCCAGGCCAGCCTGCCGAGCACCTATCGCGAGTACGCCGCGTTTGGCGACCTTACCTATCATTTCACGTCCAAGTTCGATGTCGCCGCAGGCGTGCGCTACGCCAACAACCGGCAGGTCTTTCCCATCACCGCATCGGGCATCCTGATCGTTCTGCAATCCGGCGCGTACGACGCGGCGCTCAGCGGCACGTCGTCGGAGGGCGTCGTGACCTACAGCGTCGGCCCGCGCTACCAGGTTACCGACGACATCCTCGCCTACGCTCGGGTGTCGTCGGGGTACCAGGCGGGCGGCCCGAACATCCCCTATCCGGGCGTACCGGCGACGGTGAAGTCGGACCGCACCACCAACTACGAGGCCGGCCTCAAAACCCGGTTCTGGGACCGGCGAGGCCTGTTCGACCTGGCGGCGTTCTGGATCGACTGGCGAGACATCCAGATCCTCGGCCTGGTTCCCGACACCGGCTTCACCTATCTGGACAACGGTGGCAGGGCGCGCAGCCGCGGCGTGTCGGCGGACGCCTCGATCAGCCCGGCGACGGGGTTCACGCTGGCGGGCAATGCCACATACACCGACGCGAAGCTGAGGGAGGCCGTCCCGGCGATCGGCGCGCGCGCGGGCGACCAGTTGCCCTACACGCCACGCTGGAGCGGTTCGGTGCAGGCGAACTACGAATGGTCGCTTGGCGGCGATCTGCGCGCGCATCTGAACGTCGGTGCGCGAGTGGTCGGTGCGCGCTACAGTGGTTTCATCGCGAACAACATGCCCAATGCCTATCGGCTCGCGCCCTACGCGGCGGCCGACTTCGGCGCGAGCCTGAGCTATCGCGGCTATACCGCGCGGCTGTTCGTGAAGAACGCCTTCGACCGCCGGGCGTACAACTATTATTACTACGTGACAGATGCGGTGCTGGGCTCGGTCGACCAGATCCAGGGAACGCCGATCCAGCCCCGCACGATCGGCCTGTCGCTCGACGCGAAGTTCTAAGGTGACCGCCGGGTCGCTCGACCGCATCGGTGCGTCGCTTCGCGCGGGGCGAGCGACGGTATGGACGCGCGAGCCAACGGACGCCGGGCGGGGGAGCGGCGTCCCGGTGACGCTGGCCGATGTCGCCGACGCGTCCGCGCGGATGGAGCGGTTCCGGCCCGCGCTCGCCAAGCTGTTCCCGGCGAGCGGCTGGGACGGGCGGGTGCGCTCGGCGCTGCTTGACTATCCCGTCTCGCCCGACTTGCCGGCGAGGCTGCTGATCAAGGCCGATCACGCGCTGCCGATGACCGGGTCTGTCAAGGCGCGTGGCGGCGTCTACGCGCTGTTGCGCCACGTCGAGCAGGTCGCGCTGGACGAGGGTGTTGTCCGGCCCGGCGACGACTATCTGATGCTGACCAGCCCGGCGGCGGCGCGGGTGTTCGCGCGTCATGTCGTCGCGGTGTCGAGCACCGGCAATCTCGGCTTCAGCATCGGCCTGGCTGCGCGCGCCTTCAGGATGCGGGCGCAGGTGCACATGTCGCGCGACGCCAAGGCATGGAAGAAGGAGCGGCTGGTCCGCCTCGGCGCCCAGGTGGTCGAGCATGACTGCGACTTCACCGAGACGGTCGCGCGCGGACGCGAGGCGGCGGCGCGGTCCGGCGCCGCGTTCATCGACGACGAGACCTCGCGCGAGCTGTTCATCGGCTATGCGCTGGCGGCAGACGAAGTCATCGCGCAGCTCGCCGGACGCAGCATAACGCCGACCGTTGCCCGGCCGCTGGTAGCCTATCTGCCGTGCGGCGTCGGCGGGGCGCCCGGCGGCGTCACCTTCGGCCTCAAGGCGCGGCTGGGCAAGGCGGTTGTGTGCGTGTTCGTCGAGCCGATCGCTTCGGCGGGGATGATGGCGGCGCTTGCGGCGGGCGGCCGGCGGGCGGTGTCGGTCTATGACGTCGGTCTCGACAACGACACGCTCGCCGACGGGCTCGCGGTGCCGACCGCGTCGCAGCTCGTGCTCGACCAGGTCGGCCACCTGATTGATGGCGCCGTAGCGCTGCCCGACGCGATGATGGTCGAGTGGGTCGGACGGGCGTGGCGCGCCGCCGAGCTGCGGCTGGAGCCCTCCGCCGCTGCCTCGCTCGCCGCCGTAATACCCTATCTCAATGATCGGCCGGAAATGGCGAACGCAACCCATCTCGCCTGGACGACGGGCGGATCGCTGCTGCCCGATCCGGAGTTCGAGGCTATCCTGCAGCAGGATTGCCGCCAACGAGAATGAGGCGCCGATCCGCACGATGGACCAGCGGCAAAGGGCGCTCGGCGATACCCCGCTGCGTCAGGGCGGTAACGGCGATCGCACGATGTCGGTGGGCAACCGCCGGCTCGCCGTTCGCGGCTTCGCGTTCGGATCCGGGAGTGCATGTGGCTTCGGGCGCATGGCGCCAACGGGGAGGTGGGCATCTCCTCGCTCCACCCGTGGTGCCGACCAAGAAGAAAGCGAGCGAGCGCGCGGGAACGTGCGCTTCGCACCAGCGTCGGCGATGCGGGTGTGGGTAGTGGCGAGAGAAGGCTCAAATGTAGCGCGACGATCTGGATGAGAAGCGCGCGGCGATCAGGATGAGAGCTGATTGTCGCGGCGTGTTGAGGTTGG